>NZ_JAPVZA010000016.1:0-59885 GCF_041432115.1 Streptococcus sp. 27098_8_12 | reverse complement strand
AACCGAATTTAGAGATATTGATGCAGTTTGAGCGAAGCGAAAACTACGTTCCTTATTCTTTTTACGAGCATCAGCGAGTTTAGGTACGTTGACGCAGTTTGAGCGAAGCGAAAACTACGGTCCTTCTCCTTCATTTGTACAAATACTCCAATTTGTGCTCAATCTATGTTATAATGAAGAGAATTTTTGTCTGAGGAGGATTTATGAAAAAAACACATTCTATGTTATTCGTCCCAGGCATCATTATGCTTGGGATTGTTTTACGGACACCATTTACTACACTTCCGACAGTCTTGTCTGACATCGCAGCTGGTTTGGGGGTGGATGTGAGCTCTCTGGGACTATTGACTAGCTTGCCACTTCTCACCTTTGCCATTTTCTCACCTTTTGCGATTCAATTTGCTAAAAGGTTGGGGATTGAGCGCCTCTTTTTCCTAGTTTTGATCGCGATTACGATCGGATCTGCCATTCGGATTATCAACCTCCCCTTCCTCTATCTGGGAACCATCTTGATTGGAGCTGGCATCGCCTTTCTCAATGTGCTGCTTCCAAGCCTGATTCAAGCGAACAGACCCCGCCAACTAGGCATTCTGACCACTTTGTACATCACTTCTATGGGGATGTCCACAGCGATCGCCTCTTCTGTCGCTGTTCCGATCACCAAAGCCACTTCTTGGCAAGGTTTGGTCAACATCTTGACAGCCTTGTGTGCTCTTGCTTTGGTCATCTGGATTCCTAACCTTCACTACAACCACCATCTAAAAAAGACGGCTACTACAGAATCTAGTAGCAAGTGGTATACCAATAAATATGTCTGGGCTATCATGATTTTTGGGGGCTTGCAGTCACTGCTTTTTTACACAAGTATGACTTGGCTTCCGACCATGGCTGTTCAAGCTGGCCTTTCAAAGGTTGAATCTGGACTACTGGCCTCCGTGTTCACCCTGATCAGTCTCCCATTCTCCCTGACGATCCCAAGTTTGACCACACGGTTATCCGATCGCAATCGACGCTTGATGCTTACGATTGTTGTCGGAGCAGGGATTCTGGGGGTAGCCATGCTCTTAATCCCGACCAGCAACTTCTTCTACTGGTTGGTATTAAATGCCCTGATTGGAAGTTCCGTTAGTTCGCTTTTCCCTTACCTCATGGTCGCTTTCTCTATGAAATCCAGCACACCTGAAAAAACAGCTCAACTTTCCGGTCTTGCCCAAACAGGTGGCTACGTCTTTGCAGCCTTTGGTCCAATCCTCTTCGGCTACAGTAAATCTCTCTTCCACTCTTGGACACCTGCCATTCTTATGCTACTGGTCTTAACCATTATCATGGCGATTGCCCTTTATCAGGTGGAAAAAGTCGATCATATTTTATAACCATCGTCTGGCTGGAAGATTCGTCTTCCGGCCTTTTTTGTGCATACAAAAAAAGAACTAGGCACTTGTCCTAGTTCAAAGTTTTATTATCCGTTAAATGAGATATGTACGTGATCGTAGTGGTTTGCTGTATCTCCACCACGGTCTGGCATTTGGTTCCATGTATTAGCTGGTCCGTAAATGTTGTCTACTGGCATGTAGAATTGTTGTTTCCAGATGATGTATGAGATGCCTGCACGGTCCATGTTGTCAATTGCATATTGAGCAACTTGATCTCCAAGTTCAGAACTTGTTGGAACCATTACGTCTACTGCAAGTCCTTTACCATGATCGTCTGGATCACCTGCACGGTAACCACCAATGTTTGTGATACCAAATTTTGCAGCGATTTCTTGACGGAAAGCTTATGCTTGTGGTTGAAGGTTTGGATCAGTTGGAATAGCATTACCAGTTGTTGGAGTTGATGCTACTGGTTGCACTTCAGGTGCTGCAGCAGTTTCTACTGCTGCTGGTTGTGCTGGAGCTTCTTCTGCTACTGGAGCAGATTGAGGAGCAGCTGGAGCTTCAGGAGTTGCTGGAGCTTCAGGAGCAGCAGCTGGGGCTGCTTCTTGATTTTGCACTTCAACATTAACAGCTGGAGCACCGTAGTTTGGTGTTTCTGGAACAGCTGGTTGTGCTGGTGTTTCTGCTGCTGGTACTTCAACTACAGGAGCTTCCGCTGGGGCTTCTTGAGTTTCCGCTGCTGGAGCTACTGGAACAGCTTTGTTATCTTCGTTTACTGGTTTAGACAAATCGTTGACAGCGACTGTTTGGTCATCAACTGTCACTTGGTTTGTTGTCAAGTCAGCACTTGCAACGGTTGTATCTGTCGCACCTGCTTGAGGAGTTTGGATTTCAACTGAAGTTACTTCTTTTTGATCATTTACTGTTGTTTTCAAAACAGTACCTGGGTAGATCAAATCCATGTTGCTGATGTTGTTCAAGTTTGCCAACACATGTACATCGATTCCAAGCGCTTCTGCGATCGAACTCAATGTATCACCATATTTGATGGTATAAGTTTGTTGGTTTTCACCGCTTTGTTGGATATCATGTTTGATTTCATCTACTGAGCGAGCTACCCAATCTTCAAGTGTTTCTGCAGTGGCTTTTGTAAATGGAATCACTGCAAGAGCTACTGTTGAAGCGATCAAGGCTTTCGTATTAACTTTTAATTTCATCTTTTATCCTCTTTTTTCATTGTTTTTTTGCTCAATATTTTCTTGAACAAATGAACTACTACTCTATCTTATCACAATTTAAAAATAATAAAAGGTCTTTTTGTCTATTTAACAAAACTGTATTTTTCTTGTAATATTTCGTCTTTCTTGTCACATTGTTACAAACTAGTAACATAAAAATAGGGTAGTGGAAGAAGAGTACGAGGGTGCAAAAGAACCTCATCTAGGAATGGTTTCTTGATGAGGTTCTTGTATTTTTAAAGCAATTGAGGCCGGCTGAAAAGTTGTGTGAAAAACGCAAACTGTAATAGTACTAACTTCAAAGGCACAGTAGCTGATTGGATTTTTCTCTCGCTTTAAGAGCTCGGAAAAATCCTAATCAGCCTTGTGGGGGCAGGACAACGAAGCATTCTATACAACAGTGCTTCTGTCCTGCTCCCTATTTTCCTTTGAGTTGCTTAACGGCTTTGTATCTTATTTTACCTTCATGATTCTGACGAGGTTGGCGCGTTCGGCTTCTTCGAGTTTCATTTCGATATAGTAGATGGTCTCTTTGAGGTCTGGGATAGTCGCATACTCGAGTCCGTTCACTCGACGGCGGGTTTTCTCGATTTCATCTGCCATGAGTTGGCAGCTTTTTTCGATTTCCGCTAACTTGAGCAAATCTGGGAGTAGAGCCCCCATTTCTTGGATCGTGCTATCCATTTGACTGTTGGAGGCGAGGTAGCTATAAACCACGTCCCCTTCATCATCTCCGTATGGATTATCGATACGGGCATGGAGCTTGGGCACGCGCACACTCATGACATTTTCTTCCTCGATATGGAGCATCACTTCTCGCGTAGGAACGGCAAAGATTTCTTCCACCATGAGGTCGCTCTCTAAGGACTTGGCCATCACGAAATCTTGCATATTGCCCACCAGCGCTGCCTCCACCTTTTGGCGCAGGCGATTATTCTCACGCACAGCTTCAATAAAACGGCGCATGAGTTCATCCCGCTTATCCTTGAGCAACTTGTGCCCTCGGGTTGCTGTCTTGAGGCGCTCTTTGAGAATATTAAGCTCCATCCGAGTTGGTTTTACATTTAATCGTGCCATAGGCTAACCCTCTTTGTTTGGCAGATACTTGTCAATCATCTCATCCTTGATCCGTTTAAGCTCTGTTCTTGGAAGGATGGATAAGAGTTCCCAACCGAGATCCAAACTTTCCTCAATCGTCCGATTGGTAGTGAAACCTTGATTGATGTATTCCTGCTCAAAGCGGTCCGTAAATTTAACATAGAGCTTGTCGGTATCTGACAAGGCAGACTCCCCAAGCACTACGGCCAATTCTTTGGCTTGTTTTCCTTGGGCATAGGCCGCAAAGAGCTGGTTCATGGTCGCCGCATGGTCTTCCCGAGTCTTGCCTTCACCAGAACCCTTGTCCTTCAAACGAGAAAGGGATGGAAGAACATTGATCGGTGGGCGGTAACCACTATTGTAGAGATCACGGGACAAGATAATCTGACCTTCGGTGATGTAGCCTGTCAAGTCAGGGATGGGGTGGGTGATGTCATCTTCTGGCATAGAGAGGATTGGAATCTGGGTCACAGATCCTTTCTTTCCAACCAAGCGTCCTGCACGTTCGTAGAGGGTTGAGAGGTTGGTATAGAGGTAACCTGGATAACCCCGACGACCTGGAACTTCCCGGCGGGCAGCAGATACTTCCCGAAGGGCTTCACAGTAGTTGGTCATGTCGGTCATGATAACCAAGACGTGCATGTCTTTTTCATAAGCCAAATATTCGGCAGCTGTCAAGGCGATCCGGGGAGTCGCAATCCGCTCGATAGCTGGGTCATTGGCTAGGTTGATAAAGAGGACCGAGCGGTCAATGGCCCCAGTTTCCCGAAGGTCGTTCATAAAGAACTCGGCTTCTTCAAAGGTAATCCCCATGGCCGCAAAGACCACGGCGAAGTTTTCTTCAGAATTAAGAACCGTTGCTTGACGAGCAATCTGAGCCGCCAACTCCTTGTGAGGAAGACCAGAACCTGAGAATACTGGGAGTTTTTGGCCCCGAACCAAGGTATTCAAATGGTCAATGGCTGAGATCCCTGTCTGGATAAATTCATCTGGATAGTCCCGTGAAACAGGGTTGATGGCTTGTCCATCAATGTCCAAGTATTTCTCTGGGATAATCTCCGGACCGCCATCGATAGGTTTGCCCATCCCGTTAAAGATGCGTCCGACCATGTCTTCAGACACAGGGAGTTCTAGGGGACGTCCGGTAAAGCGGACTTTGGCTTTTTCCAAGTTGATCCCGCTAGATCCTTCAAAGAGCTGGACCATGGCCTTGTCTTCTTGGACTTCGAGGACTTGTCCCTGACGGGTCGTTCCGTCATGGAGTTTGATTTCTACTAGTTCATTGTAGTGAACCCCTTCGACCTGATCGACAATCATCAAGGGGCCAACAACTTCGCTGACAGTACGGTATTCTTTAATCACGCTCATTGTCTACTCCTCCTTTTGCGACGATTTGGTGTAGGGTTTCTACGATTTCTTCTTTCAGGGCTTGAATGGTTGCCAACTGATCCTCATGGATGAACTTGCTCCGGGCAATGCGGTCTCGAAGAGCCACGGTTCCTTCCATGATTTCTGTGAAGTAAGCCCCTAATTCTAATGCTTTTTGACTTTCTTGGTCAAAGGTTAAAATGTTTGTCAACAAGGCCACCTGCTTGCTGAAAGAGGTATAGGTATCGACCTCATCAAAGGCATTTTGTTGCAGGTAGTCTTCACGGATCATCTTAGCCGCATTCATGGTCAAGCGGTCTTTTTCAGACAAGGAATCTAGACCAACCAAGCGGACGATTTCTTGCAATTCACTTTCCTTTTGAAGTAAATTCATAGCGCGGGTCACTTTTTCAGACCAACTGATTTGTTCATGTAGATCGATATAGCGACCAACTTCATCTTGGTAAAGAGAATAAGAACTCAACCAGTTGATGGCTGGGAAGTGACGACGTTGCGCCAACTGAGCATCTAATCCCCAGAAGACCTTGACAATCCGCAAGGTATTTTGCGTGACCGGCTCTGAAATGTCTCCACCCGGAGGAGAAACAGCACCGATGGCGGTAATCGAACCTTCACGCGCAGTGGTCCCGAGTGTCTTGACCCGACCTGCACGCTCGTAGTATTCGGCGATCCGGCTACCAAGGTAGGCTGGGTAGCCTTCATCCCCTGGCATTTCTTCTAGACGACCAGACATTTCACGAAGAGCTTCCGCCCAGCGCGATGTCGAATCGGCCATGATGGCAACGGAGTAGCCCATATCGCGGAAGTATTCGGCAATGGTAATCCCTGTGTAGATGGAAGCTTCCCGCGCAGCTACTGGCATGTTCGAAGTGTTGGCGATCAGAACGGTCCGTTGCATGATGGATTGACCGGTCGTTGGATCGATCAATTCTGGAAATTCATTCAGAACGTCCGTCATTTCATTTCCGCGTTCCCCACAACCAACGTAAATTACGATGTCTACATTGGCAAACTTAGCCACCTGGTGTTGCACAACTGTTTTTCCAGCTCCAAAAGGACCAGGAACTGCTGCAGCTCCACCTTTAGTAACAGGGAAGAAGGTATCGATGACCCGTTGACCGGTGACCAAAGGTTCCACTGGAATCAGTTTTTGTGCAAAGGGACGGCCTCGACGAACCGGCCATTTTTGCATCAAGGTTCCAGTAAAGAGGCTACCATCTGCCTGCTCGATCTCATAGACCGGCTCTTCCACTGTGTAAGAACCTGCTGCGATCTTGGTCACACGTCCACTCATACCAAAAGGCACCATGATGCGGTGTTCCACCATATTGGTCTCTTGAACGGTACCGACGATGTCTCCAGCGACCACCTCTGTCCCTTCTGTCACACTTGGTTCGAA
The DNA here is from genome assembly GCF_041432115.1 of Streptococcus sp. 27098_8_12. Lineage (NCBI taxonomy): Bacteria > Bacillati > Bacillota > Bacilli > Lactobacillales > Streptococcaceae > Streptococcus > Streptococcus sp. 27098_8_12. Next base: position 53,385 of record NZ_JAPVZA010000016.1, on the reverse strand, counting down.
GGCCCATTTGGTGTCACGATCTAGATTTGGAACTTGCACCCCACGAACCAAAAAGTCACTGGCAGTAACTTCTTGGAAGCGTTCCAAGGGGCGTTGGATCCCGTCAAACATCTGAGAGATCAAGCCTGGTCCCAATTCAACAGAAAGGGGAGCTCCGGTTGTTACAACTGGTTCTCCTGGACCAACTCCAGACGTTTCTTCATATACTTGGATAGAGGCTTCGTCCCGCCGCATCTCAATAATTTCGCCAATCAAACCAAGATCGCCGACCCGGCAAATGTCTTGGATATTGGCCTCCTGCATCCCTGATGCAACCACCAAGGGACCGGAAACTTTGATAATTTTTCCTTGAGTCATGTATTCCTCCTGGGAATCCTTTGTTTCTTTGTTTTACTTTTGTGCTATCTCTCTTAGAGCTTTCTTTTGTTGGCCATTGGCGTCGAAATTGCTTGGATCCAACCAAGTTTCTAGCTGCTGTTTGATAGCTGGCCATTCTTGGTCAATGATGGACAACCAGTCTGTATCACGGGTCCGACCTTTATAAACAACAGCCTGACGGAAACAGCCTTCATAGGTGAACCCTAAGCGCTCAGCTGCTTTGCGAGATGCTTGGTTTAAGGCATCGCATTTCCACTCATAGCGGCGGTAGCCTAAATCTTCAAACACGTAGCGCGCTAAGAGATACTGGGCTTCCGTAGCCATGCGTGTTTTTTGGAGCGCTGGTGAGTAGGTCACTGCTCCGACTTCGATCACCCGATTAGCTTGATCGATCCGCATGAGAGAGAAAGTTCCCAAAGCCTTGCCTGAATCTTTGTCTACAATCGCATAGTAAAAGCGACCTTGGGCTGTCATGAGATCATCTAATAAGTGGTCCCACTCCTCTTCATTGCGGGCAGGGCCTTTGAACAGAAAGGTCCACATCGCTGCTGGAGAGTCCGGCCCGTAGACCTGATAAAGATCTGCTCCATGTTTTTCTTTTGAGAGGCGCTCGATCACGGTATAGCGACCTTCGATCCGCTCAATAGCTGGCAGACGCCCCGGTGTAAAATCCGGCAGTGCATCGCCAATCGCTTGGCCAAATTCATTTGTTCTCATAAAATATCCTGTCCTACTGCTTTTTCGACATTATCACGAATCCGCTGTTGGCCCAGTCCCGTAGTTCCTCTATGGGTCGGGATAAGGATCAGAGCCGGAGTCAGCTGCTGGTCGTAAAAAGCCACTGTATCTGGAATAGCCTGAGCAATATCCTCTGTCAGGTAGATAATCCCGAAGTTTTCCCGACTGAGTTTTCGCAGGGTATTGATCGCTTCTTGTGGCTCTGTGACCGGATAGGTTTGAAAGCCAATCAGGCGAAAAGGAAGGATGGCGTCCCGATTGCCCACAACTGCGATCTTATAGGTCTGTTTGTCCATAAATCGGTCTCATCCTTTCTTTGATGTCTGCTAGCGGAAAACCATTGTCCAAACCAGAGAGGACCAAACGAAGGTTGGTCACCTCTAACTCTTTCCCGTAAAGATAACGAACAAGAGGGAGTGGTCCATCGACTTCAAAACGGCCAGCGTCTAGAAGACTGAATTTCACCAAGCTTTCTAAATACTCCAACTCTACGGTCTTTAGTTGACCGGTGCGCATCTTTTCTTCATAAGTCTCTAAGGCGAGATCGTACTCCAGCGGATTGACTTGATAAAACCAGGTCAACCACTGACCGGATTCTAGCAGGTCGATCACCTGATGGGCACTGAGGCTCCCTTCATCTGAAAGTAATTGGTGCATAAAGCTATGCGGTTTTTGCTGATCCAAGGCCCGCTTAACTGTAATCGCATTGTAAAAGTCAATGGTCACGTCCACCAACTGCTTCAGAATCGGATGATCTAGGCTGTCCCCTAAGCATCTCAGGTGTTTAAAATAAGCTAAGTCCATCCCGATTTCGAGGACCCGCAAGTCCTGATAGTCTTGGAATTCTTGCCAAGTTGCAGCCACTTCTTCCGCCATAAAGGCCGGACAATGCTCCGCAGAAAAGGTCGCCACCAAATGCTCGAGCACATCAAGAGAATAAGGACCGACGGGGATCAATAAATGCCCCAACTTGCGCTCTGTCGCCTTGTGTTTTAGATAAACCTTGAGATTATGATAGGTGTACTTCAAGGTAAACAGGCTAACCAGGTCTGACTGAGGGCTTACCTCAAAAGCCCATTGGTATTCCGCCAACAAGGCTGCCATCAGACGCTCTTCAAGGGCTGCTAAATCCTTGATCTCGTGGCTGTCTAAAGCATAAGATGTCCCTTGTAGCAAGCCTTCTCGGCTCTCACTGGAGGGACTTGCAAGCAACTGCTCGAACTGACTGGGACTGACAAAACTAGCCTCACGTACGCTGATTCCTGTATTAACTTGAGAATAGGTCCGTTCGCTCATTGCAACCTCCTAGTTCTCTTCGTCGGTGAAAATGCTGGCTGCCATCTGGTAGCTTTCTTGCTCCCAAATAGAATCCACCAAATCACGGTAGAGATAGTTGTCATCAATCTTCCCAACCGACAAGACAAAGCCTGCCTGAGCTGGGATTGTCGCATCCGCAACTGTCACATTCTGATGAGTCTGCTTCAATCTATCGAGAGCTGCTGGATCAAATTTGCTAGCACTCACCACCCCAAAGGTCAGAGTCACAACTTGCCCTTGATAGCGGTCTAAAATCGCATCTACAAACTGCATTTCCTTTTCAAGGGGCCAAGCCGCCATTGCTTCATAAGCATCCGCAAAGAGATCCTTTAAGACTCGTTGCTTGGTGACAAGGGTTGATTGGCGTTTTTTATTTTCGATTTGTTGGGTTTCACGTTGCAATTGACGTTGAATCCGCTTGAGCTGCTCGGAGCGTTGATTGAGTTTGTCTTGAATCAAACGCTCTTCTTGTGCAGTCTCTTCTTTTAGGATGGTTTCCTTGGCCTCTTCTAAGAGTTTACGCCCTTTTTCATGGGCTTGGGCCAAGATCGAATCCTTTAATTGGGTTTGTTCATCCATATCGTTTTTTCTCCTATTGCATGCGTCTTGTGTTTTTCGCCTCGTAAGGCGAATCCATCAAAGCTAGCTCTTAGCCGACGCGTAGGGTCAATAGGAAGGACACAACGAAGGCCAAGATGGCATAGGTTTCAACCATGGCCGCAAGGATAACCCCTTTCATCATGTCCTCAGGACGTTTTGCCAAGATTTGCATCCCTGCTGTCGCAACATTTCCTTGGTGTTTTGCTGAGAAATAACCAACGATCGCAACTGGAAGAGCTGTAAAGAAGTAAGCAACCCCTGTTTCAAGTGGCATATCTGGCTTAATTTGCAACCAGATCAAGATCCCGATAACGAAACCGTACAAACCTTGTGTACCTGGCAACAATTGTAAAATCAGGGCTTGGGCAAATTTTTCGGGTTGTTCTTTCAAGAGGGCTGCTGCTGCTTGACCCGTTTTACCAACCCCAAGGGCAGATCCCATCCCACTAAGTGCGACTGCGATCGCCACACCAAATGCTGCAAAGAAGGCGCCCCCATGGGCTGAAAAATATGATGCTAAAGATTCCATGAATATACTCCTATTTTTTTAAGATAATACTTATTTTTTTGTTTTAATATAGCGTTCAGAAGGTTTAAGAGGACGAAATGGCTTGCCTCCTCCTTCGTAGAACTTACCGAAGAACTCCACAAAGATTAAACGGGCTCCATGCACATATCCTGACAAGAAGGACAGGAACATGTTAATGGCATGTAGGACGATAAAGAGCACAAGCCCTACCGTAAACCGTCCAAGCGGTGGGAAGAGATTGACAATCAGGTTAAAGGCTGAACCGATACTCGCTCCAGACAATCCCAAAGCCATCAAACGGGTGAAGCTGACCAAGTCTCCGACATAGCCACTGACATTGTAGAGGTTAAAGAGACCAGACGCTAAACCGGACAGCTTCTTGGCACTGACAATGGAAACAATCAAGATCCCAATGGCATTCAAAATAGCTAGCCACTTACCAATCGGAACTAGGACGCTCATCCCTGGTAAGATATTGCCTACTGCTAGAAGCATTAAGCCAAGTAGGATCAAAACCCAAGCAAAGCCCGCATTATAGGCTTCCGTGTAGTCTTTGAGGCGGACATTTTTCATCCCCCCTAGGAACAGTCCCACTAAGACAGTGACAAAACCAAAGACCACTGAGAGGATCAGGATGGTCATAGCGTTGCTGGTCGTACTGATCAGGGCAAAAGGCATCTCAAATCCAAAGAAAGAGCCATAGACCACCCCCCAAAGGGCAACTGAAACCCCGAGGAGACTGAAGAAACGAAGGTTCTTGGCTGTACCAGGCTTGAGCTTGAAGGCTTTAAGGGCAAAGCCTGTCGCTACCGTTAGCAACAGTCCATAACCGATATCTGCGACCATCATGCCAAAGAAAACAAAGTAGAAGAGAGAAACGATCGGTGTCGGATCTTTCTCGTAATACTTAGGCAGGGCGTACATCTCTGTGACTAATTCAAAGGGCTCTACCAAGGCATTATTTCGCAACTGGATCGGAACGTCATCCCAATCTTTTTCCGTCACATCGCGCGTCTCTAGTAAGACCCGAGAACCAAAACCTTCTTGCAAGAAGTCTCGCAATGAGGCCACTTGGGAGGTTTCAATCCAACCCTCTAGGGCTACCAAGCTTTGCGTGCTGGCAAGAAGCGACTTGGCTTCCTCACGAGCTCCCGAACTCAGCAAGTAATCCATCTGGTACTTGAGCTGGTCCAACTCCTTCTGGGAGTTTTGCAACTCGGCTAGGGTTGCTGCAACTACAGCTTCTTGCTCCTTAATTTCTCCTTCTAGGCGATCCAAGTAGGCGGCCGGGACCTGCTCTTCTTCATAGTCCAATTCTTTGAACCCATGATCTTCTAGAAGCTCCTGAACAGCTACACGATCTCCCGAACGATACAAGATGACATAGCCGTGTTCGGTTTCAGACGTAAAGACTTCTTCTAACTCCAGCTCTGGATGAGCTTTTAAGGAAGAACGAACAGCGTCTGTATCACTATTCGGAATCGTCCCGATCAAGCCATGCACATAGTGAAAATTAGCGAGAGCAGCTGGCGTCACCTCTAACGGTCGCCATTTTTCTAAGCGCTCTATCTCTCCCTTTGCATCCGCAATCTTCTGACGAGCCTTGTCTAACACGCGCAATTGGCGTTTCAACTTGGTCAATAGAAGAGCCTCATCTCGAATCATCCCGTGGGCCTGCAAGTCATCAAAAGACAAACTTAAGGGTTCTTCCTTTAGAGCTTGCAGGGCCTTTTTCTCAGGCATGTAGGGCTCCAGAGTCTGAATCATTTTTTCAACTTGTTCTTGACGTTTTTGCAGCTCTACCAAGGCTTGACGATTGTCCTCTGTCAAGGGTTGAGACAAGGTATTTGCCTCAAAGGCAGCCTGCCATTCTTCCTGTTCACTGAGGTCATAAATATGGATTTTTGCCTCAGACTGTAGCGCTAGTAGGAGACTGTCCAAGTCATCTTTGGGCAAGATGAGGGATAGTTTTTGCATCTGACTAACGGCCATAGCTTGCTACCACCTTTTCTACAATGGCTTCAACTAACCCAGCTCGCTTATCGGTCATCGCTTGCTGTACTTTAGCATCATTGCGCGCAACCGTTTCTTCCAGATCTTTCGTTAAACGGACGAGTCTTTCCTGGGCGTTTTTTTCTGCCTCTGTGACCAATTGCTTGGTTTCCTCATCGTAATGCTGTGCCACTGTTGCAAGGCGATCGCGCGAATCCGTTCGGATTTGTTCAACTTGAGCTTCATAGCCTACGATCACGCCCTGAGCAGCTTGCTCGATCTCTTGCATCATCTCGAGTGTTGCATTCGACATCGTCACACCTCCTTATTCAACCATTGTTCTTCCAACAACAGTACAATTATCTTAAATTATACCACAATTCATATCGTTTGTTCAGGCCCAACCGGGAATTTTCAGAAAATTTTGGACAGCCAGCAAGCCCCTACTGCCAAGATTGGTAGCGTTCTCTTCTTTTCGCATATCCTGTTCCTAGTTTCAGTATTTCTTGATTTCTTTTACTTGAATAAAGCGGTTACCCATGTTATAATGTGTAATATATTATAGGAGCATCCTGTTATTTCATCCTGTGAGAAAGGAGGATTGCTGTGAAACAAGATCAAGATTTACGCGCCATTATCGCCAGCCATGAAGCTGAGTTAACAGATATGGAACGCGACATTGCCCAATATTTTTTATCATCCGAAGCACGACAGCACTCCCTGTCCTCTTCTCGTGTAACGGAGTTACTCCATGTTTCAAAGGCAGCTTTAACGCGTTTCTCTCAAAAATGTGGTTTTTCCGGCTATCGGGAATTTGTCTATCACTTTAACGAAGAAACCAAAAATCAAAAACAGGTGCAAGAGCATGACGAGCTGACGCTGAGCGTCTTGCAACGCTACCACCATATCAGTAACGTCACTGAAAGTCTGGTAAAAGATTCCCAATTAGATCGGGTAGCTGAACTAATCGATCAAGTAGACCGAGTCTATTTCTTCGGGATCGGTAGTTCCGGTTTAGTTGCTCGAGAAATGAAATTGCGCTTTATGCGACTGGGCGTCGTTTGTGAAGCCTTGACTGATCAAGATGGCTTTGCTTGGACGACCAGTATTCTCGATTCCTCTTGTTTAGTCATCGGTTTCTCATTGTCAGGAGGCACCAACTCCATTACAGACAGTCTCCTGGACGCCAAAGAAAAAGGGGCTAAAACGGTTCTTGTGACGGCTAACCCGGCCGCCATCCACCAAGGATTCACAGAAGTGTTACCGGCCGCACCTCTTCCTAGTAGTACCTATATCGATCGAATCTCCGCCATTTTACCACTCCTCATTGTGGTCGATTTGATCTATGCTCATTTCCTTAATAAAAGTCGAGAACAAAAGGAAATTGTCTTTAATAGCTACTGGGAAAACAAAAAACTTTCTAATCAACGTTCTCGAAAATCTTAATATGGTCTCCCTATTTAAAAAACCAAGAAGGATGAGTTTTATCTCATCCTTCTTGGTTTTTTGATTATTCTAAAGAAGTATTTTTACTCTATAATACTGAAACCATATCATCTACCTAGGCCATCTTTTGAGTTGCTTTTTCCTTTACGACAAATACAAAGCCGATAGAGCCGACGACGGCTCCAAGCAAGATCCAATAGACCATATCCGATGAAGCAATTGGTCCTGCCAAGAGACCTGCTAGTAAAAAGAGATCGATATACAGTCGGGTATCGCGATAGAAGGTCCAATTGAAATGGTAGCTACCTTCTGGATACTGACGTGGCGATACAGGTGGTTGAAAGACCTGAAGAAGGATCAAAATCCCAACAAAAGCAAGATAAGCTAGGCTAACTACCGAAAGCGGAGCCCGCATCGTCAAAGCTACAGCCGCTAAAAGCAAGACCAAGATCCAGAAATGGAAGTCCATCCAGAATTCACGATGATAACAAAACCGTTTCATAAGATCACACCTTTCTCTTTATGTAATCGTTTTCTGCACTTCTATTATAAGATAATGAATTTATTTTGCAAGGAATCATCTGCTATTTTGGATTGAAAATAGGACCAGAATATCTCTGGTCCGTCTAAAAAAACTATGAACAAATATTAGTTGCCACTTCATTCACTGATATCGTTTTCGATAATCACCTTGAGTGCATGGTTTTCACCCGCATGTTTAAAGACATCATAGGCTTTTTCAACTTCTGAGAGTTTGAAGTGATGGGTGATAAGCTTGGTCGCATCGATCTTGCCTGATTTCAAGACATTGAGCAACATTTCAGTGGTATTGGCATTGACAAGACCAGTGTTGAGGGTAATGTTCTTGATCCACAATTCGTCCAAATTGAAGCTAACTGGTTTTCCGTGGACACCGACATTGGCGATGTGACCACCGACAGAGATGACGTTTTGGCAGACATCAAAGGTAGCAGGATAGCCCACACATTCCATGGAGATATCGACACCACGACCTTCGGTCACTTCATTGATAAAGGCCTTGATTTCAGCGATATCGCTGGAGCAGATGGTGTGAGTTGCTCCAAATTTCTTAGCCGCTTCAAGACGAGATTCAGACAAGTCCACCATGATAATCGTAGCTGGTGAGAAGAACTGCACAGTCAAGAGAGCTGCAAGACCGATCGGACCAGCTCCAACGATACAGACATTGTCCCCAGGTTTTACATGAGATGGGAGGACCCCGATTTCATAAGAGGTTGGGAGAATATCTGAGAGCATGACCAAGGCTTCGTCATCCACAGTTTCAGGCGCATGATAAAGACTACCATCCGCATGTGGAATGTGGACATACTCTGCTTGGGTTCCGTTGATCAAGTGACCCAAAATCCAACCACCATCTTCACAGTGAGAAGGCAAACTACGTTTACAGTAGTAGCAGGTATTACAAGCTGTGACACAAGAGATGATGACCTTGTCGCCTACCTTGAAGTTATTCACTGCATCGCCGACTTCTTCGACGATCCCGATTCCTTCGTGGCCTAAAATCGTGCCTTCTTTACAAGCTGGCACATCTCCTCCTAGGATGTGAAGGTCTGTCCCACAGATGGTTGTCTTCAAGACACGCACAATGGCATCCGTTGGATTTTTGATCACTGGTTTTGGTTGATCCAGCAGTTGCAGATTGCCTGCAGATACATAAGTTGCAGCTTTCATAAGCGACTCCTTTTTTGTTGGTTTGATAAAACCATTTTATTTTCGTTTCTTTGTGAATATTATAACATACTAAGTAAGCGCTTGCAAGAATTTATGAGCACATTTTTAAAAGTTTTTGAGCAAACAAAAACATTCCTCTTATCTCTACCAGAGGAATGTTTCAATCACCTTGTTCTAATTGTTGGCGCTGCTTATAGTACTCTTGCTGCTCGCGCTCGCGTTCTTCTTCTAAACGCTCTTCATAGCGCTTGAGTTCTGCCTCAAATTCTTCTTGCAAGGCAAATAAACGCTCCAAGCCACTTTGAGCCTCCGCACTTGGCGCTTGAAAATGAATGGCACTCAACCAGTCTACTAAATTTTCTGTATGTTGGCGGACATCCATACGCATATCCGCATAATCCCACTCCAACTCACTAAGTTTCTGGTTGAAGCGGTAATGTCGATCTTCTAGTTGTTCTAATTCACTATTTCCTGAATGGTACATCACATACCTCCTTTAATCGGACTCAATAAAATCGGCTTCTTCACTGATTTCAGTGCTGTTTCTACCGCGTCCGCTGCTCCTCCTGTAAATCCATCTTTCAAATCACTAACTAGGGTCGTTGTAGCAAAAGAGCGCATCTTTTCGGATTGACCGCCCAAGGTTACCTGCAAACTCATCCCTTCCAACATCATCAAGGCTTTCTGCGTTGCAATTAAACTTCTGATCGCAATCCGCTCTTGCTCCTTTTTAATCTCTCGATGGAGCTCCTCAATTCGTTCTCTGTCCTCTCCCAGGATCTCTAACATCTTTTTCTCCTACTTATGAAAAATCAAAGGCCGTCGCTTGTCCCTTGTCCAAGTCCACCAATTGAGCTGATGCAGCCTCCAGCTGACCTGCCAAATCTGACAAGCGAGTGGAATAGGCCTTTGCTTGGGCGAGATTCTCCGCCTCTACCGCTTGGTCCCAACAAGTATCCATGGAGAACTCTCCTAATAGTTGCTCCACCTCTGCATCTGTTAAAAATTGGGCCATGCTGTGGGCCATTTGAGACACCTCAGCGACCTTATGGGAAACCGTCTCCTTAGCCTCTTCCAGTTTATCCTTGACTTCTGCCTCAAAGGCAGTTGCTTTCGCTGAAGCATTCTGCGCTACCGCCAGCACCAATTCCTCCCGCAATTGAATGGTCTGGGTCCCAGACGCGCCTGCCAGTTGCTGATGGAGGCTAGAAATACTTGGCCTTTCCTGCCCATACATGGAGACCACCGAAGCAGATGATGGCTGATTTTCTGAAGTGGAAGTTTCCCGATCTCGTTGGGGCATTTCAATAATTTTCTGTGCCTGATCTTGTCTTCCTTGCACGTCACCTTCTAACTCCATTTGAGATGGCCTCCTTTCTTGGATTTATTTTTTCGTTTCCTATAACTGAAAAAGGATCATAACCCTTCAGCTACAGGCAGATTCACACACTATAGGGTAACATAAAATAGCTCGGAATGCTATAAAAATAACACAATTTCTGAAAAAAAGTCTAATTTTTTATGAAAAAACGAGTTTTGGACCCAAATAGCAAAAATCCCCCGCTCTTTCGAGTGGGGGTAGCTGATAAACATCAGTTGTTCCTTGGCGTCTTATTTACGACGTCCTGGACGTTCCTTGTAACCATAGTAAGCATCTTCGATGATTTCTTGCATATGGTCTACCATTGGAAGACGTGGGTTAGCTGGTGAACATTGATCTTCATAAGCAAGGAAGGCCAATTCACGAGAATGTTTCTTCCATTCTTTTTCATCGATTCCTTGTGCTTTGAAGTTCATTTCGATACCACAGCGTTCACCGAGTTCGTATACAGCTTTTGCGTAAGCTTCAACGGCTTCTTCTGGAGTAGAGCATGGAAGTCCTAGCATACGAGCGATATCTTGGTATTTTTCATCTGCACGGTAGTAGTTGTACTTAGGCCATGTAGCTGTCTTAGCTGGGCGTGTACCGTTGTAGCGGATAACGTATGGAAGCAAGATGGCATTGGTCCGTCCGTGGATGGTGTGGAATTGCGCACCGATCTTGTGGGCCATGGAGTGAGAAATACCGAGGAAGGCATTGGCGAAGGCCATACCTGCGATGGTTGACGCATTGTGCATCTTTTCGCGTGAATGGAAGTCCGCATTCTTGACTGAGCTTTCCAAGTTTTCAAAGACAAGTTTAATAGCTTGAAGAGCAAGACCATCTGTGAAGTCGCTAGCCATTTGTGATACGTAAGCTTCTGTCGCGTGCGTCAAGACGTCCATACCAGTGTCTGCTGCAACAGATCCTGGAACTGTCAATACCAAGGCAGGGTCTACGATGGCAACTGTTGGAGTCAATGAGTAGTCTGCGATTGGGTATTTACGGTTGTTTGCTTTATCAGAGATAACGGCAAATGGAGTTACTTCAGATCCTGTACCAGATGTTGTTGGGATCGCAATAAATTTAGTCTTCTTACCAAGCAATGGGAACTTGAAGGCACGTTTACGGATATCCATGAATTTTTGTACCAAGTCACGGAAGTCCACTTCTGGTTGTTCGTAGAAGAGCCACATAACTTTGGCCGCATCCATTGGTGATCCACCACCAAGAGCAATGATGGTATCTGGTTTGAAGGCACGCATGATCTCTGTACCACGTTCAACAGTTGTGATATCTGGATCTGGTTCTACGTCTGCAAAGATTTGGTAAACCACCTTGTTGCGACGAAGGTCAAGCTGTTCGATGATACGATCAAGGAAACCAAGCTCTACCATAGCGTGGTCTGTAACGATCATGACACGTTCGACGTCACGACATTTTTGTAGGTATTCAATTGAATCACGTTCAAAGTATGTTTTTGAAGGAAGTTTCATCCATTGCATGTTATTTCTCCGGCGTCCGACTTTTTTGATATTCAAGAGGTTGATGGCACTAACGTTGTCCCCAACAGAGTTGCGTCCGTAAGAACCACATCCAAGTGTCAATGATGGCAAGAAGGCATTGTAAACATCCCCGATACCACCGAAAGTCGAAGGAGAGTTGCAGATCACACGAATGGCTTTAACTGCTTTACCAAATTCTTTGGTCAATTCTTCATCAGCTGTATGGATGGCTGCTGAGTGACCAAGACCGTTGAATTCAACCATTTGGCGAGCTTTGTTAATTCCGTCTTCACGGCTTTCAGATTTCAAGACAGCGATGACTGGTGACAATTTTTCACGAGTCAACGGTTCTTTTTCGCCAACTTCTTTACATTCTGCCGCAAGGATATTGGTTCCTTCTGGTACAGAGAAGCCAGCTTGTTCAGCGATCCATGCTGCTGGTTTCCCAACGATGTCCGCATTCAATTTCGCACCCGCACAGTTTTTGCTGTTCGCTTTCACACCGAAGCAGAACTCTTCAAGAAGGGCTTTTTCTTTTTTGTTGACAAAGTAAGTGTGGTAAGATTTGAATTCTTCAACAAACTCATCGTAGATTTCTTTATCGATGATGACCGCTTGTTCAGACGCACAAACCATTCCGTTGTCAAATGATTTAGACATGACGATATCGTGTGCTGCTTGGCGGATATTAGCTGATTTTTCAACATAAGCAGGTACGTTTCCGGCACCTACCCCAAGAGCTGGTTTTCCACAAGAATAAGCCGCTTTCACCATGGCGTTACCACCGGTCGCAAGGATCGTCGCAACTCCTTCATGGTTCATCAGGGCACTAGTTGCTTCCATAGAAGGTTGGGTAATCCATTGCACACAGTTCTCAGGTGCTCCAGCTGCAATTGCCGCATCGCGTACGATTTGTGCCGCATGAGCTGATGATTCTTGAGCAGATGGGTGGAAGGCAAAGACGATAGGGTTCCGTGTCTTCAAGGAAATCAATGCTTTAAAGATTGCTGTTGAAGTAGGGTTGGTTGTAGGTGTGATCCCGCAGACAACACCGACTGGCTCAGCAATAAGGGTCAAACCAGTGACGTCATCTTCTGAAATGACCCCAACTGTCTTGGTGTGACGCATGTTATTTACTACGTGTTCACAAGCGAACAAGTTCTTCGTCGCCTTGTCTTCAAAGACTCCACGACCAGTTTCTTCATAAGCATGAAGAGCGAGCTCACCGTGAGCGTCAAGAGCCGCTACAGATGCTTTCGCCACAATGTAGTCCACTTGCTCCTGATTCAATTTGCGCATCTCTTCAAGCGCCACCAGCGCTTTTTGCACCAACTCGTCTACGTGTTTTTCAGCAGCGAGTTTCTTTTCTTCAGGTGAGAGAGTTTTTTTATCAGCCATTTGATGCTTTCCTCCAATGTTTGAAACCCTTATCCTTTTCTAGAACTTTTTCATGTTTTCGGAAATTTTCAAGAATAGTGTAAGAAATTTCGATTTGTTAATTATTTCACAATATAATTGTACTCTATTTTGAGATTTTTGTAAACACTTCCAAGCAACTTTCACAAAGAATTTTTTGAAGTTTGTGAAAACTTTATCAATCCTATTGCTGTGAAAGCAATTATTTAACAAAATTGTGAAAAAATAATTAAAAAAATTTTTTCTTCACAAAGTGATATTTTCAATTGATTTTTGTAAGCGTTTTCTTAATCTTACTAAAAAAAGCAGCTTTTTACAAGTAAAAAGTTGCTTTTTGTTTTATTTTGTTAGGATTTGTTTTGTTTCAGTTTCAGAGAAGCATTTTTACTTCTTGACCGGACCCTTTTCGGCCTTATCAAGGGCTTCTTTGACTGTTTGAGCATAGAGTTCTCCACCATTGGTTTCCATATTGAAGTGAACAGAGTCTGTTCCCACCCAAATATTTGGATTTTCAATTGCTACTTGGTACCAGTCCGCAATGGTGATAAAGTCGTATTTCTTGGCTAGTTCCAACTCATAAAGACGCGTTTGAACCGATTCACTGGACTGATCGTTGGCATAGCGACCATCATATGGTGTCACAAGGATCAAGCGACGGCCTTTTGGAAGTTTCTCAACATACTGATCCAGCAATTCTTTGTAGTTGCTTACAGTATTGGTTCCTAGGGCAATGACCACATTTTTTAGGAGAACTTTATTGGAGATGTCAGTCTCAAAGACCTTCATTCCATTTTCCAACTGACGGCTCACCACTGCATCAATCTGGATGCCAGGGATGGCTTTAGTCAGGTAGTCCTGCGCTCGCAAGTTAACCGAATCACCGATCATGGTCACACCATTTGAGACGTTATAGTCTGTTGCAGTCGCATTATCCACCTGCGTCCGTGTGACCTGCATTTTGCTGTCTGCTTGATTGAGCCCACTCACTACCAAACTCTCATCAAAAGCTCCAACGGTTGGTGCAAAGGCGGAGATTCCAACCATCAAGAGAGCCAGTGGAATCATGAGGTAAAAGATCGGTTTGGTCAAAAAGCTGAGATCCATCTTCATGCCAAAGACACGAGGCTCCTTGCCTGCAATGGTTGGCTCCAAAATATAGAAGGACAGAGCCGTTAGAATCAAGGAAACGATCGTCGTCACAAGGGCTGCCATCATATTTCCCAAATGTTGAGAGAAGATGATAAAGAAAGGCCAGTGGAAAAGATAGACACCATAACTGGTATCTGCCAAGAAATTGAGGATAGCTGGTTCTTTTTTATCTGGAGTCTTTTCATGGAGAATGCGGGCCGACAGAATCATGGCACAAGCTGCGATTGTCGCTGCTAAAAAGCCAAACAGATAGGTCCACAAGCTATCAAATGGCAAGAAAAGACTGAGCACAAACAAGAAGGCAAAGCTTCCACCCAAGACTGACAAGGTCTTTTTCATACTCCAAGACTGCACCAATTTTGTAAAGTTCGGGCTGACATTGGCAATCCCTGTCACCGTTGCTAGACATGATCCCGCAAAGAAGGGGAAGATGTGAGTGAAGCTAGAAAAATAGATAGTAGAGAAATTAGCTGTCAGAAAGGCGCGGATGAACATGGACAAGAAGGTGAAGAGAAAGAGCCCGCTGGATGCCAGGAAGAGCATGCCTCGGTATTTCCCAACAGTCTTAGCTCGCTTAGCCAAGAACCATGCCAAAAGTGCCCAGAGCACATAGTAATGCACTTCTAGGGCCAAACTCCAGGTATGAAGGAAGAGGTGCGGAATGAAGTTGCTTTCGTAACTACCACCCGTTGCCATCTCAAAGAAATTGGTCACAAAACCGAAGACCGCCGCAATCTGAGTCCCAATACCAGCCACGTAGTCCCGTTGGACCATAAAGGTAAAGGGCATCACGACCAAGACCATAAAGACAAGGGGTGGTACGATCCGGTAAAAGCGCCGTTTCAAGAATGCCAGGTAGTCGATTCCTTGCTTGCGCGCAAATTCATCGATCAAGAGCGCTGTAATCAAAAATCCTGAGAAGGTGAAGAAAATATCTACCCCAATAAAGCCTCCAGGAAAGGCTTTTTGGAAGAAATGGTAAAGCAATACCAATAAGAGTCCTGTAACACGGACTAGTGAAAACCATTTAATGCGCATTTTGATAAATCCCCTGCTTGAATGTTCCTTTGTATACGACGTTGGCTTCTGTGGTTAAGGTGCCTTTGCCCTCCGGCTGGCCGTTAACAAACTGCCCTTCATAGGTCCAACCATCCTTGGACTTAAACTTACCATAGCCGCTAAAAGAGCCGTTGACGAGGTTACCTGTATAGGTATCCCCATTTTTAAAGGTGACGGTTCCCTTGCCATTCATCTTGCCACGGACCAAACTTCCGTCGTAACGGATCGCACCCTTGTCCAAGGTCAAGACGCCCTGACCTGGAATGGCTGAAAGGAAAACCATCAAAGCAGATAGAATAATCACGACTACTGCTGCTATTTCTAAATTTTTTCGCGTCAGATAGACCTTATAGGTCTCATAAAATTCTTTCATATTCTGTATTCTCTCACATATCAAACTCTTAGGAAGTTGCTAACTGATCTAACCAAGCCTTACAGCCGCTCAGGACTCTGGAATAGGTCTCTTCGAAATCTCCTGTGTACCATGGATCTGGAACACTTTCTCCTGCAAAGAGATGAATCTTGTGCTCTGTTCCAGGCGGTGCCATTCGTTTGAGGTCAGCCACATTGTTTTCATCCATCCCTAAGATCAGGTCAAAGGTATGAAAATCTTGGTCACTGATTTGAAGGGATGTTTTAGACACATCATAGGGTACGCCATGACTGCGAAAAATCTTTTGAGTCCCTTGGTGAATAGGGTTCCCGTGCTCCCAGTTAGAAGTGGCACGGCTCTCAATCTCATACTGGTTGGTCAAATCCTTCATGACAAACTCTGCCATGGGGCTCCGACAAATATTTCCTAAACACACAAATACGATTTTTTTCATGATTCCACCTAACTCCTTGTTCGGACTGCCCAACCTAGCTGAGCTCTTGGCTTTCCACTATGGAAAACCAGCATACTATTACTATTATAACAAAAATGTGACAGAAAGATGACAAAGTGGCTCCATCATTTTAAAGAAAAATCAGATTCCTTTTTCAAATCTGATCTGTTTTTCTATTTTGGAAAACGAACCTCTAATGGAGGCCATTTACTCTGCCAATCCTTCTTTTTCATCCGCTCTGTATAAACCGCTAAACGCTCTGGGCTGGCTAAAAAATGTGGAGTCGGCTGAACGATGAAGTCTTCGATATCCTTTGTCCCATAAGGGAGAAAGAGCTCTAGCTGACCATCTTTCCTTAGGCGAACTGCAAGTGCCGTACACTGCTCGGGGTATTTGGAAACCGCATCACAGGCACTGCGATATGGAGCTGTCCCCGGGCTATGCTGGTGCATGTAGACTTGATTTTTCACTTCCCAAGCGTACTGGGGATAGGTCTTCTTTAATTCCTGCTCGATCTGCAGAGTCTCCTCATAACTGATCGCAGGGTCATAAAAGACCAGATCCATATCGGTTGTCGCATCAAACCCTGGTCTTCCAGAGAGCTGGTTCCAGATGAAATTGCGCACCGCGCCCGCCGCTAACCAGGCATCTGCCAAGTTGAGATCCCGAATGATAGCCAAAACAGTCATCATCTCCGGATCCGCTTGGATTTGTTCTACTATTGCTTCTTCCGTCAGCATCTTCTTCTAGTCTCCATTGTAGGGATAACCCAGGTGTTCATAAGCTTTGCGGGTCGCCACGCGCCCTGTCCGGGTCCGCATGATAAAGCCTTTTTGAATCAAGTAAGGCTCATACATGTCCTCAACGGTCTCTCGCTCTTCAGCAATATTGACCGATAGAGTCCCAAGCCCGACCGGGCCACCGCCGTACATCTCAATCATGGTGCGCAGGATCTTTTGATCGACATAGTCCAGCCCTTCATGGTCCACATCTAGCATAGAGAGAGCCTTGTCCGTGATGGTATCGTCAATCAAGCCATCGCCCATGATCTGAGCAAAATCGCGCACCCGTTTGAGCAAACGGTTGGCAATCCGAGGGGTCCCCCGACTACGAAGAGAAAGCTCTTCGGCAGCCTCGTGGGTAATTTCCATCTCAAAGATCTCGGCGGTCCGCTCGACAATCTCTGTCAAATCATCTTGCTCATAGTATTCCATGTGCCCCGTAATCCCAAAGCGAGCACGCAAGGGATTGGACAGCATACCAGCTCGGGTCGTCGCCCCAATCAAGGTGAAAGGAGGAAGGTCCAAATGGACACTCCGGCTGCTCTCCCCAGCGCCAATCATGATGTCGATGTAAAAATCTTCCATGGCGCTGTAAAGCACTTCTTCGACTGACATAGGAAGACGGTGGATCTCATCGATAAAGAGGACATCGCCCGGCTCTAGATCATTGAGGATGGCTACCAAGTCACCAGCCTTTTCAATGACAGGACCAGAAGTCTGCTTGAGATTGACACCCAGTTCATTGGCAATGACAAATGCCATGGTGGTTTTCCCCAGTCCCGGAGGACCAAAAAGAAGGACATGATCCAGTGCTTCATCCCGAAGCTTAGCCGCCTCAATAAAGATTTTCAGCTGGTCCTTGACCTTATCTTGACCAATATATTCATGTAAATATTGCGGGCGCAACGTCCGTTCAACGGCCTCTTCATCGCCCATGATTTCATTGTCTAAAATTCTACTCATACAGTCTATTATAGCAAAAAATGATACCTTCGGTACCATAAATAGAATGTGTTTTTTAAAGATCCTGGTTCTCACTAGCGTTCGAACTACGTCAACGTACCTAAGCTCGCTAATGCTCGTAAAGAATAAGGAACGTAGTTTTCGCTCCGCTCAAACTGCATCAATGTACCTAAGCTCGTCTACGTCCCTATCAGGCTTGGTTAGATGAAATAGGTTTAGTAATAATTACATAACGCAGTGGTTGATTGGTATCTTTGTTCGCTCTTATAGCTCCAAAGATTACCTAATCAACTGTGCGGGGGTGAGACAACGAACAATTTTAAAAAATTGTTCTGTCTCACTCCCAGAAAAAAGCCACCGGTTTTGGTGGCTCTTATAGGGAGATTATTATGAAAAAGTTTTAGGAGTTTTATCATTCAAAGTTAGGAGGTCTTTGATGATGGTATTAGTATACGACGGGAAGCTTAAAGTTTCCTTATAGTCATTTTTAAAAAATTTTTTTCTAAAAAAGAGGAGGTTCCAAGCAAAGATTTCCCATCCTTGTTTGTCACCTTCTCTTTCTTATCTATTTCTTAGCGATGGCATGGTAGCTAGTCTTGCTGGTGAAGACTTGACCTGCTCTCAAGATGACCTTTTCAGCCTGGTCACTGTGAATGGCATCTGGCACTGTTTGGAATTCTAGAGCCAAGCCATTGTGCTGAACCATTGGTTGGCCTTGCAGATGAACAGTTTCGTCTACGAAATTGGCTGAATATACCACCAAGGCTGGGGCTTCTGACTTGAAGGTCAAGAAACGTCCAGATGGCTGATGGTAAAGAAAGCCAGCATTTTCATGCCCTTCTGGAAGAGCAAATGGATGGTCTAATCCTTCTACCAGACGGATTTGCGGATCAGAGTCCTTAAAAAGATCCTCCAAGAGCATAGCTTGGTAGAGATGCTGAACAACCGGACTTTCTCTATCCACGGTCTGAAGAGGAACACCGTCTGGATGGATAGGGTAAAGCCCTTGATGGTTGATCTGAAAGACATGGTCATTGATCGGTTGGGTGAAGTCCCCAGATAGGTTGAAATAGCTATGGTTGGTCGGATTGACCAAGGTGTCTTGATCTGTTTCTACCCGATAAGCAATCTCGAGTTCACCATCTTCCGTCAAACCATAGGTTAGCCAGACCTTGAGATTTCCAGGGAAACCGCCGGTACCATCCGCCCGTTCTGTATAGAGAGTGATTTCCTGATCCGTTACCGACTCCACGCTAAACAAAGCGCTATCCCAACCCGTTGGTCCACTGTGGTTGCAGTTGGCACCGTTATTGGCTTCCAAGTGATAGGTTTGACCATTGAGTTCAAAACTTGCCCCTGCAATCCGGCCTGCTACCGGGCCAATACTAGCCCCATATTTAGGGCTATTACCCACATAGTCCTCAAAGCGATCAAAGCCTAGAATAATATTCGTAAACCGATCTTCTTTATCTGGCGTCACATATTCTAAGATCGTCGCCCCATAGGTCATGACAGATAATTGGTAGCCCTTATCATTTTCGAGGCGATAAGCCCGAACCTCTTGATTCTGCCATTCCCCAAACACGCTTTCTTGATACTGTTTCACAAACCTTCTCCTCTCACTGTTTTTCTCCATTGTATCAGTTTCACAAGAAGAAACACTCCACTTTTTATAGAAAATTAGTGGCTATTCTTTATGAAATGGATGAATGATCACCCCTTGCACAACCCGATTGACGGTACCAGTTGGTGAAGGCGTATCTGGGCGATTTTGCACCTTGAGTGAGGTTAAGAGAGAAATCAATTGACCATAGATAATGTAAGGGAAGGCACGGTAGATATCTAGGGAGTCTGCTGATGCTTTCACCAACACTTCCCGTACATGCTCGATCCCTGCAGCTTGATTCGTCAAGAGGACGACCTGACGGGCAATCTGATCCCCTGCAACTTCGCGAACTAAGTCCAGATCATACTGACGGGTATAAGGATCAATGGATCCAAAGACCAAAACGAGGGTCTGGGCATTGATGAGGGATTTCGGACCGTGACGGAAACCGACAGGACTCTCATACATGGTTGCGATTTTGCCTGCTGTTAATTCCAAAATCTTGAGCTGAGCTTCATGGGCTAGGCCAAAGAAAGGTCCTGCTCCCAGATAGATCACGCGCTCAAAGTCTAGATCGACCACTTCTTTGACCTCACGGTCCTGCTCCAAGATTTGCTCAGACAGATGAACCATCTCTGCTACTCGTTTTTCCTTGATTTCTTCCTCGCTTGGATCAAAGACCAAGAGAGCTGTCAAGAGCATGGAGGTGAAGCTAGAGGTCATGGCAAAGCCGGCATCATTGGTTTCTTTAGGTTGGAGAAGCAAGAGATTGCGCTCATCTCCGTGGGCCTGCTGGGCCAGTTTCCCTTCTTCGGCACAGGTAATGGTGATCTGATAGAGCTCATCAACCAAGTCTTGAGCCAACTGCACGGTGGCGACACTTTCTGGCGAATTGCCACTCCGGGCAAAAGATACTAAAACCGTTGGAACCTCTTTTTTCAAATAGGTTTGAGGATGAGCTACGATATCCGTCGTCGCAATGGATTGGAAATTCCAGTGGCGTTCATCGTGGACTTCCTGCAAGTAAGGAACCAAGGTATCGCCCACATAGGCTGAGGTCCCTGCCCCTGTCAAGATGACCTTGATATAGTCATGCTCTTGCCCAACTTTTTCTAAGAAAGCTTTTATTTCCGCTTTTCTTTCTTGGTACAAGCGAGCCGTTTCTTTCCAAACACTTGGTTGTTGGTAGATCTCACGTGTTGTGATCTCTGCTCCTAGCTCCTGCAAGTCTTCTTTTGTATAGTCTAACATAGAAACTGTTGTTCCTTTCTACAATCTAACGTTGATAAATGGGAAAGGAGCCTGAGATGATGCTCCCAGACTCCCATACCAACCTACTCATCTTCATCATCATCAAGGTTTGACAAGAGGTCATTGACCTTGACAATACTTTCTTTTGCACGTTCAGGGTAGTCCCCTTCATTACCAGTCAGGCTGCTATTGATGAATTCGATGACCATCGGAAGATTCATCCCTGCGTATAAGTCAATCGCACGTCCCTCAAGGATCAAGCGGCTCACAGTGTTGCAAGGAGTTCCTCCCAAGAGATCTGCAAATACAATATAGTCTTCTAGACCTTGGACTGTTGCTTCAAATTTAGCAGTAAAGTCTTCTGGTCCTTCTTCTGGTAAGAGTGCAACCGTATGGATGGATTCTTGTGGTCCCATAATCATCTCTGTGCTCGCTTTAAGCTCTTCACAGAAGCGACCATGACTGACCAATACTAACTGTTTTGCCATACCTTACTCCATTATGCCATTCCAAAGAAGAAGTGGCCAAATGCTGAGAATGCGATTGCTGCAAGGATGATGAGCAAGATAGCTTTTGTAGAGTTCATACCCTTACGTCCAAGCAACCAGTAGATTACACCTGTAATGATAGCTGGAACCAAGCGTGGGAAGATCAAATTGAGCATATCTTGAATTTCAATCGCTTTGTCCCCAATGTGTGGAGTCCAAGAAACTTCAACACCAATCATGCTGGCAATCAAGGCACCAACCATGAAGATACCCAGAACGGCAGCTGCGTCGATCAAAGCTGTCAAGGTACTTTGCATGTTGTTGATGAGGTTAACCCCTTCTTTATAGGCAAATTCCAATTGTTTCCAACGGAAAATGTCATAAGCAACTGCCACAGCGATCCACAAGAAGATACCGGCTGGGTTTCCTGCAACAGCCAAAGTTGCTGCGATTGAACCCATAATAGCTGGTACCAAAGATCCAAAGATAGAGTCTCCAAGAGGGGCAAATGGTCCCATGAGACCTGTCTTGATCCCGTTCACCGCATCTTTTGATTTGACACCATCTTTTTCTTCCAAAGCAAGGTCAAAACCAGTGATAATAGTGTGGAAGAATGGAGAAGTATTGAAGAATTGCGTATGCAATTTCATCATTTCTTTCAATTCAGGTGTGCCGTCTCCATACATTTTCCGCAATTGTGGAAGAAGCATGTAAAGGTAACCAGAAGCCTGCATCCGTTCGTAGTTCCAACCCAATTGGAAGGTGAAGAGGCTACGTTTGTTAATTTGTTTAAAATCTTCTTTTGTTAGTTTGTAATTAGAATTCGTCATCTTCAATTTCCCCGCTTTCTACATTGCTTGCTGGAGCAGCTACAACTGTACGTTGGCTGTTTTTGAAGTGTTGTACTGCAAGGAAGATACCGATGATGGCAATACCAATCATAGATACACTCTTGAAGTTGTTAACAAAAGTAATAGCTTGTTCTTTTGGAAGTTTAGCGAACACATCAGAACCAACAATGCTAGACACTGCAGCACCAAGGCTTTGAACATTGCTATAAAGCACTGTCAACATTGCTGTTAAGCCAAAGCCAAGTGCTAAATAGTGAAGGTTACGACGAACAGGAAGGTAACGAAGCAAGATCGCAAATCCAAGACCTGGAAGCATTTGACCTGCAAGTTTCAGACCGTTTGCCAACCATTGTACATTAGCAAGACCTGTAACAACAGTTTCTACGAAAGAACCACCAAAGGCAAGCGCGAAGAAGACTGGAAGGGCACGAGAAAGAGCCCAAGGAACAGCACCAAGAAGGTAGTTGCGTTCAATTCCTTTATAGTCGTAACGTTCGATCGCAGCATCTACACGGTGAGCGAAGTAAGTTGTAGTCATACGACCAAGAATATCAAAGTAGGTCAACAAAGTTGCTACCGGCACAGCGATTGTAGCAATAGCAATCTCTGGATCAATCCCTTTTGCTACTGAGAAGGCAGTCGCAAGAACGGCACCAGATGTTGCGTCAATACGAGAAGCTCCACCGAAAGTACCTACACCGAGCACTGTCAATTGAAGAGAAGCTCCGATAAATAGACCTGTCTTTAAATCCCCCATGACAAGTCCTGTAATGAAACCAGCAAAGACTGGTGATCCTGCTGATGAAACAATCGTCAACTCATCACAGATTTGATAAGCTGAGTACAAAGTAAGTAGTAAAATTTGCCACCATTGTATCATGACAATTTCCTCCTAAAAATTTTCTTTTACTTTAATAACTTCATAAAGTCTTCTGCAGTGTCGTTTGGCACCATCTGAGACGTAATCTTTACACCTTTTTCGTGGATCTTGTTGAAGTCTTCCACGTCCGCGTCCACCACATTGATCGAGCGGGTAATCGCACGTGTCTCATCAGATTGAGACATATTGCCGACATTCAGCGTTTCAAGCTGAACGCCTGCTTCGATCAAACGAAGGAAACGATCAGGTTTGCGAGCTACGATAAAGAGTCGTTGGCTATCATATTTTCCAGCCAAGATATTTTCCGCAGCCTTTGCGACTGGCAAGATACTGAGCTTAACACCAGGTGGTGTCGCTAGTTTCAAGCCACTTTTTTCAATATCATTTTGAGCGACTTCATCATCGATCACCATGATACGTGAAACATTTAGTTTGGTAGTCCAAAGATTGGCTACCTGCCCGTGGATCAAACGTCCATCGATACGGCATCCTACAATAGTCATAAGTTTTCCCCCTTTACTTCTTTGAATGTAGGTTGTTGAACAAGTTGAAGTGTCTCTTGGTAACGCCCTTCTGTCTCAAAGACGATCAGGCTATTGGCTCCTTCTTTGAGGAAACCATGAGGCACGTAAAGTGAAGTGGTCGGTCCGACCTCCCAGAAGCGGCCAAGGTTATGGCCATTGACAAAGACGACCCCTTTCCCAAATTCTGTCATATCCAGATAAGTATCAAGGGTGTGGTCCAGCTGAAAATCATATCGGTAAAATGCTGGAGCACCTGCCTGCCATTCCTTTGAAAAATCGAGCTGACTGAGATCTTGTAAATCCAGTGGGTACTGCTTCCAATGAAGATGGAAGTGCAAATCTACACAGACACCTGTGCGAATGCCCTTGTGCTGGCTATCAGCTAAGAGCTTGTGCCCGTAGTTGA
Source organism: Streptococcus sp. 27098_8_12 (assembly GCF_041432115.1). Lineage (NCBI taxonomy): Bacteria > Bacillati > Bacillota > Bacilli > Lactobacillales > Streptococcaceae > Streptococcus > Streptococcus sp. 27098_8_12. The sequence goes on along the minus strand of NZ_JAPVZA010000016.1, from coordinate 29,605 downwards.
CACGTCCCATATTCTCAAGCAAGATTTTTAAATTCGTAACCGCTTTCTTTTTTCCTTTGATAAAAAGATCTTCACCGATCTCTGTTTGGTATTGCGTTGCTACATGTTGATCATCCAGGTAAATCTGTACCCGATCCCGACCATCAATGATGCGCAGTCTTTCTTCTTCCGCATCCAACTCAAGGTCTGTCTCATATAGGAGATAACCTGTGGTTTGCCCCAACTCTTCCATCTTTTCAGGATAAAGGCTGGTCTCAACCTGAGCCAGATTGTCCAGATTTCCAAAAAGACTAGTCTTGGCTGCCAGTTGCAAGGTTTGTTCTGGCAAACTCTCTTTGATGAGCGGTTCCTGCTGTGGGTATTCCGGATAATAGGTCGCCATCATTTTTTGAATAGCATAATACTTCTCCGTCGGATTTCCCTGCTCATTGAGCAAAGCCCCATAGTCATAGGACGTCACCTGTGGCAAGTCGAGCGTTCCCCGAGCTGAGCAACCATTCATGAAGCCGAAATTGGTTCCGCCATGAAACATATAGAGGTTGATGGAACCAAGCTCCAAGACCTCATGGACAGCTTCTGCCAACTCCTCTGGGTCCCTTTGAATCACGGGTTCCTTCCAGCGGGTAAACCAGCCATCCCAGAATTCCATACACATCAAGGGCCATTTCTTGCCGTATTCGTCAAAGAATTCTTTCATCTGACCGAAGTTATAGGCTGCTTTGGAACCGAAGTTTCCCGTCACAAAGAGGTCTTCTTCGATCAAGGTTCCTGTTCTTAGCGTTGCTCGCCATGGTCCATCTGATGTAAAGAGAGGACAGGTCACGCCTTTTTCCTTCATCAAATCCCGAATGGCACGAAGATAATCCTTATCCTCTCCATAAGAGCCGTACTCATTTTCCACCTGCATCATGAGGATTGGACCACCCTGATCCACTTGGTAGGGTGTCAACAAGCCAAGCAAGCGATCATAATAACGATCCACTGCTTCGATAAAGGCTGGGTCTGATGAGCGGATTCGCAGGTCTTCTTCTAAGAGCCAGGCTGGTAATCCACCAAATTCCCACTCTGCACAGATAAAGGGCGACGGCCTTACAATCATGTAAAGTCCAAGGGATTGGGCGGTTTGAATGAAACGCTCTAGATCCAATCGACCACTAAAGTCAAACTGCCCTTTGCGGGGTTCATGCGCATTCCAAGGGACATAGGTCTCAACCGTGTTAAACCCCAAAGCCTTTAGATTATACAAGGAATGATACCAGTCTGCTGGGTCAATTCGGAAATAATGGATCGCTCCGGACAAAATCTTGAAGGGTTGACCTTTTAAATAGAAAGCATCGCGAATCTCAAAAACTCCCATAAACGCCCCCCTTTCTTATATGTAACCCTTTTCATTTATTAATATAATAAATTATTTAAAAAATGTCAACACTTTTATAAAAAATATGTTAAAATAGGGTTAAATAAGAGAAATCTAAAGAGAGGTAGCACTATGGCAATTCCAAAGTACCAACACATCAAAGATGAATTGAAGCAGCAAATTATCTCCGGAAAATTTGAAAATGGAGATAAATTTTATACGGAAGCTGAACTCATCAAAATTTATGATGTCAGCTCTATCACCGTTGTCCGTGCTTTGAACGACCTCGCCGCCGATGGCTACATTGTCCGTCAGCAAGGAAAGGGAACCTTTGTTTCTCGTGCTCGAAAACACAAACTGGTAGAATTTTCAGATGTTGAAACCTTCCCAATCCAAAAGGCCAAAGTCAAAGTTCTCTCTATTAAACGTGGAAATACCTTGAGCATCCTAGACAAACTAGGCCTCAACCCAACGCAGTTCTACTATAAGATCGAACGGACTCGCCAGACAGGGGATGATACCTATATCTTCCACCAAACCTATATTCCTGAACAATACATCAATCCAAACTATCCAAATTTGGAATACTACAGCTCTATCTATGATCGCTTCAAAGAAGACTATCACATTCATATGAATGATGAGCACTTCGAAGAAGTCAACGAAATCGTCTTTCCTACACCAAGCAAGGTTGCTAAAGTATTGAAGATCGACGAAAATTTCCCAACGGTCAAACAAGTGAAGACGACCAAGTTAGAAGCTACTGGCCAAATCCTTGAATACACGGAAACCTATAAACGCGGTGACTACTACAAGATCAAGTTCATCTCCTGTGACCGCGATCACTAAGAACCAAAAAGACTGAGACATCTCGGTCTTTTTTATAGCTCCAGTATAGCATGTTGAAAACGATTTCTAAAGACCTCTTTAAAAATATATATAATTAGTGATAGTTTAGCTATAAAAAGTTTAAAAAGAGAGTGGGACAGAAATCGGTAATTCGTTAGAATTCGATTTCGTCGTCCCACCTCCGCACAGTTGAGTAGGGCTGTAAAAGCTGATGAAATCAGCGTAGTAGAGACCAATCAACCACTGCGTCTTGCAGTTAGTCTTATCAAACATCAAAGGCTGGACAGTTTTTGCCCAGCCTCTTTCGTCTATTTTTCAAATTCCCTTTTTCGTTGCGATTAGTCACCCAAACCGATGCGTTCGAAGATTTCATCCACCCGTTTGGTGTAGTAAGTTGGGTTGAAGATTTCGTCGATTTCTTCTTGAGTGAGACGTGAAGTTACTTCTGGATCTGCTTCAAGAAGTGGTTTGAAGTCTACTTGGTTATCCCATGATTGGGCAGTCTTCGGTTGAACAAGGTCGTAAGCTTGCTCACGTGTCATCCCTTTTTCAATCAAAGTCAACATGGCACGTTGGCTGAAGATCAAACCAAATGTAGAGTTCATGTTGCGAATCATGTTTTCTGGGAAGACTGTCAAGTTCTTAACGATGTTTCCGAAACGGTTGAGCATGTAGTCAATCAAGATAGTTGTATCTGGTGCGATGATGCGCTCAGCTGATGAGTGAGAGATATCACGCTCGTGCCAAAGGGCTACGTTTTCATAAGCTGTGACCATGTGACCACGGATCACACGCGCAAGACCTGTCATGTTTTCAGAACCAATCGGGTTCCGTTTGTGTGGCATTGCTGAAGATCCTTTTTGACCTTTGGCAAAGAACTCTTCCACTTCACGTTGTTCAGATTTTTGAAGACCACGGATTTCAGTCGCCATCCGCTCGATAGAAGTTGCGATGCTCGCAAGAACTGCAAAGTACTCAGCGTGAAGGTCACGAGGAAGGACCTGTGTAGAGATTTCTTGAGCACGGATACCCAATTTGTCGCAGACGTATTTTTCAACAAATGGTGGGATGTTGGCAAAGTTACCAACCGCACCAGAAATCTTACCAGCTTCCACGCCAGCAGCCGCATGCTCGAAACGCTCGATGTTGCGCTTCATTTCGCTGTACCAAGTCGCCAATTTCAAACCAAATGTTGTCGGCTCAGCGTGCACACCGTGGGTACGACCCATCATGATAGTGAACTTGTGTTCTTTCGCTTTGTCAGCGATGATGTTGAGGAAGTTTTCAAGATCCTTGCGGATGATATCGTTGGCTTGTTTGTAGAGGTAACCATAGGCCGTATCGACCACGTCAGTAGATGTCAAACCATAGTGAACCCACTTACGCTCTTCACCAAGCGTTTCAGAAACCGCACGTGTGAAGGCCACCACATCGTGACGTGTTTGCTGCTCGATTTCAAGAATACGGTCGATGTCAAAGTCCGCTTTTTCGCGAATCAAAGCCACATCTTCCTTAGGGATTTCTCCCAATTCAGCCCATGCTTTGTCAGCCAAGATTTCCACCTCAAGCCAAGCACGGTATTTATTTTCTTCAGTCCAAATGTTCGCCATTTCTGGGCGAGAGTAACGTTCGATCATGTTTTTATTTTCCTTTCTTTTGATGTTTCACATCAGTTAGCAACTGGCAATCACTTTATTCAAATTCTTCTTTCCCAATCCACACTGACGGATAATGATCCAGTGTATTCAAATCCGTATCCAGCGGCAGATCATAGATTGCTAAATAGTTTTCAGGATATTGAGCAGTCAGCTCTTCATACTTAGCTTTCACTTTTTCGTGATCGCTACTAGCATACAAGACTTCGACGACTGCTCCCGTCTTTTCTTTTTCAACAAATGCGTTGACAATGAGTTGAATCATAAAACCTCCTAAATCGAAATGCCCTTCATGTTTGCTTCCAGAATAGGCATCTTCACACCTAACTCCTGACCAGTCTGATAAACACTTTGACAACAATAGAAGATGTCCTGTTTATCATTGTGTAAGGTCATGATTTTTCGGGTTAGCTCATTTTTCGCAAACATAACTTTCATGGCTTTGCCGGCTATCCAAGCCGGAATTTTGTAGGGTAAGAGTTCTGCCTTATAAAGTTTCAAATTCACACCACGCGCTTCTACAACTTTCAAAGCTTCTCGAATGGCCTTGATAGCTAATGATAATTCCGAAGAACTATTCATCAAGTTCAGAGCCAATTCTTCTGGATTTTCCAGATTCCCTGAACGAGCAGCTGTCGAAGTAACACCCGCATTAATCGCCATATGAATCCAAATCCACTCGACCATATCATGAGGTACTTCCCACTTCAAATCTGCAGAAGTCAGCAAAGTCGTCAAATCAGCATAGTTAGAAATGTGTGCTTTTTGCTCACCTTCTAGCATTAAATGGTCAAACAAGACACCATCCAAATGATCCTCTTGCATGTGACCTCCCGCTGTCGGAAAGGCCAGAATATAGTCATAATCTCCTGCCCACTCTTGGACATCTTTTCGTGTATTCCAGAAATTGCAGAAGAAAACGAGAGTGCCTTTGATATTATTTTTTCGCAAGGTCTCCACAGCTTCTTTGACAAGCCCATGGCGCACACTCAGAAAAATAAAATCATATTCCGAATCAGCTTCCGCCACATGAACCTCATAGGTATCATGCTTGTTTTCACCCTTGGAATGATAGCGACCATCTAGTAGATCAACCGACAACTCCTTCGGAGCAGTGCTTTTCTTACTATCTTTCAGTACGTGCTCTACTTGATGGCCTGCTTTTTGAAAGGCGTAGGCATAAGTGGTCCCGATGACTCCAAGTCCTAGAATCGCGATTTTCACTTAAAAATCAATCCCTTTCCTTCAGTAGTTGTCTGGCTTCTCTTGTTTAACAAAAGCGTTGACAATAATTTGAATCATAAACTGGTCTCCATTTAGCTTTAAAGATTATCATTTTCTGAGTCTTCATGTATAGAAAATTCAAATGAAATTCTCTCAGGATGTCTAGGCAGACCGTAACTACTCAGATAATCCTTAACTTCCTTCACGGAACAAGAATATTCTAAGACTAGCTGATTGCCAGCTCTGTCTAAAATATGAATCCCCTCTCTATCCGCAATCTCTGGAACAATCAAATCGTCCGTATAAGTCAGTGTTACGGTCGTTATTTCATCATCCAGCAATTCATCAAATTCTTCTGTCATTTCAAAAATCAATCCCTTTTCCAAACTCTTCAACCTTATCTGGTTCATCACTAAACAAGGTCACATGTCCCATTTTTCGGTTGTGCTTTGCTTCTAGTTTACCATATAAGTGGAGGTGAGCGCTTGGATTTTCTGTCACATATGTTTCAGCAGCCTCGACGTGTTGGCCGAGTACATTGAGCATGACAGCAGGCGCATGGAGGTGAATAGCAGGAAGTGGTGCTCCGAGAACTCCTAGAATATGGGTATCAAACTGTGAAAAGTCGCAAGCTTCGATTGAGTAGTGCCCTGAATTATGTGGGCGTGGCGCGATTTCGTTGACGATGATATCATCAGCTGTCGCAAACATTTCTACACAAAGTGTACCAGACAAGTTCAGTTGTTCTGCGATTCGCACTGCCATGGCCTTGGCTTTTTCAGCTAGACTTTCTGAAATGCGAGCGGGTACAATGGTTTTTGAAAGAATGTTGTTGCGGTGGATATTTTCCTGAACGGGGAAAACCGTCACGTCCTTGCCATTTCCAGACACGATGACCGAAATTTCAAGGTCAAAGTTGACGAACTCTTCTAAAACGCAGTCTGCTGAGTCCGCTAAAGTGTATGCTTCTTCCAAGTCTGCTTCTGAGCGAATGACCTTCTGACCATGGCCATCGTAACCACCGGTCGCTGTCTTAAGGACATAATTTTTCGAGAGGTCGATATCTGCCAAGTCTTTGCTAGAAGTTACGACCTTGTAAGGGGCCACAGTGATTTGTGCTTTGTTGGAAAGAAAGTCCTTCTCAAAAATGCGATTTTGGGAGATGCGAAGCAGGTCAGTTCCTTGTGGGAGCTGTCCTTCTTTGATAACAGCGTCCAAACCGTCAGCATCGACATTTTCAAATTCATAAGTGAGAACATCACAGCGATCAGCCAACTGACGAAGGGCGTCTACGTCGTCGTAAGGGGCCACGATGATTTCCGCCACACGAGAGGCTGGGCAATCCGCTGCTGGATCCAAGGCGATAACCTTGTGGCCCATGTAGATAGCTGAGATTGCCATCATCTGACCGAGCTGGCCACCACCGATGATGCCAATGGTTTTAGTTGAGCTCATTTGTAGACTCCTCTGCGATTTTTCCTTGTTCTTCTGCGAAATCTGCTAACGCTGTCGCAATAGCCTGATCCTCTACTGAAAGAAGACGAAGGGCAAAGAGGGCCGCGTTGGTCGCACCAGCTTCACCGATTGCCATGGTTGCAACAGGTACCCCACCTGGCATCTGAACGATGGAATAGAGCGAATCTACACCGCTAAGAGCACGTGATTTGACGGGTACGCCGATAACTGGAAGGGTTGTTTTAGCAGCAACCATCCCTGGCAAGTGAGCTGCGCCACCTGCACCCGCGATGATGACCTTGATGCCACGGCTACGTGCTTCTTCGGCATGTTTGAACATGAGGTCGGGCGTCCGATGGGCGGAAACAACTTTCTTTTCATAAGCGACACCGAAGTTGTCGAGGACTTCAGCTGCTTTTTGCATGGTTGCCCAGTCGGATTTTGAGCCCATGATTATGGAAATTACTGGTTTCATTTTTAATCCTTTTTCTTTTTTTGATAATGGTCTTAGTTCGGCTCGCTTTCGCTCGCCATGACAAAGTTAGTATCTGTTAATCTTTTATCGCCTTGCTACCGATATCCGTACGATAGAACAGGCCTTCTGTGTTTTGTTTATCGAGTTCCTTGTAGATAATGTTTTGGCCGTCTTTGACGGTGTCTGCTGTGGTAACCAGCATGTAGACACGTCCGCCGTTTGAGAGGAGGTCTTGGCCATTTTCAGCGAATTTAGCACCAGCATAGTAAGTGATGATGTCGCCCTCTGTCTTGGCTGGAAGTTTGACACCCTTCTCATAAGCCAGTGGGTAACCGTTTGAGGCTACAACTACGCCCAATGTCACACCCTTGTCCGTCCAAGTGATGGCTGGCTCTTTGCCATCCAAAATGTCAGTGATGTTTTGCGCAAAGTCAGATGTCAAACGAGGCAAGATGATTTGCGTTTCAGGATCGCCAAAACGTGAGTTGAACTCGATGACTTTAGGGCCGTCAGCTGTCAAGATAAGTCCCGCGTAAAGGACACCAAGGTACGGACGACCTTCTTTAATCATGCCTTCAAGAACTGGCTTGACAATGGTGTCAACCGCTGTGTCAACCACGCTCTGTGGTAAGTGAGGAACTGGCGCATAGGCACCCATCCCACCAGTGTTAGGACCCTTGTCACCATCGTAGGCACGTTTGTGGTCCTGAGCCGTTGGCATGATGTAGAACTTGTCCCCATTAACAAAGGCAAAGAGAGAGAACTCTTCCCCGTCAAGGAATTCCTCGATGACCACACGCGCACCTGAATCACCGAATTTATTGTCCAAAAGCATCTCGTGAGCAGCTTCAACTGCTTGCTCAACTGTCTCCGCAACGACGACACCTTTCCCAAGGGCCAAGCCGTCTGCCTTGACGACGATTGGAGCACCTTTTCCCTCGATGTAGGCCTTGGCTTCCTCGAAATCTGAAAAGGTTCCATAGGCTGCTGTCGGAACGTCATATTTGACCATGATTTCCTTAGCAAAATCCTTAGACCACTCCAGCTCAGCTGCAGCCTTGGTCGGACCAAAAGCCTTGAGACCAGCTGCATTGAAGTCATCCACGATCCCCGCCGCAAGGGCATCATCTGGACCGATAAAGGTCCAAGCAATATCGTTGACTTTTGCGAAGTCAATCAGCTTAGAATGTTCGGAAATTCCGATATTGATCAAATCCAGACCATCTAATCGCATCCCGTCATTACCAGGAGCCACAAAAACCTGCTCAACGTCTGTAGACTCCAACAATTTCTTAGCAATCGCATGCTCACGACCGCCAGATCCAACAACCAAAAGTTTCATCTCGAACCTCTTTTGCGAATTATTTTATTAAATTATATCATAATCGTTCGTTTTATTCTAATGATTTCAGCAAAAGTCTCCTATTTTCAGTAGAATCCAAACATTTTTTGCTATTTTCTCCTATTTCTCATTTTTTTCCGAATAGTATAGGTGAGACCTACTAATTGACGAAAAGGAGTATTATGCAAACAATCAAAAAATTTGTCGTACTGACTTGTGCGACATGGGGGATGCAAGCCTCTATTGCTCATGCAGATCAAGCGACCAATGCTATCTATGCCGAAAAAGGGCAGCTGATGATTCATCTTGGAAACGTCCCGGATAAATATCAAAAGATCCAAGTTCCCGTCTGGTCTGACCAAAATGGTCAAGATGACCTGATTTGGTATCCTGTGCAACGCAGTGACAAGGGATTTGACCTACAAGTGCCATTGACCAACCATTCTGATCAAGCCGGACTTTATCATGTCCATGTCTATGGGGTGGAGGCAAATGAACAGTTAACCGGTCTTTACCCTCTCACGACCAGCGTCCAGCAAAAAGACCTGGCTTCTTCCCAGCCCAAAATCACGATTACACCCATCTCCTCACAAGAATTTGAGGTAGACCTGAAGTTATTCGAAGACGTTGACGAAATTGTCTTCCCCATCTGGTCTGAAGAAAATGGGCAGGATGATCTGGTCTGGTATACCGCAAAGAAGATTGCACCTGGACATTTCCAACTTCGCTTTCAGGCTCAAAAACACAAGGGAAGTGGTCTATTTCATCTCCACGTATACCAGAAAAGCCAGGGACAATTAAAGGGGCTATTCCCCACTACATTTCAAGTAGAAAAGGCAAAGCTAAAGCTCACTCCACTCGCAACACATCCGGGAAACACCTATCCCATTGGTGAGTGCACCTGGGGAGCCAAAGAATTAGCCCCTTGGGCCCACAACTGGTGGGGAGACGGTGGCATGTGGGCAACTAGTGCACGCGCTGCTGGATTCCGGACAGGAGACACTCCAGAGGTCGGCGCTATCGCCTGTTGGGACAATGGAGGATATGGCCATGTCGCCTTGGTTACGGACGTCGAACATGACCAAAAAATTCAGATCCAAGAGGCTAACTACAACGGCCATCGCTATATCGACAACTTCCGCGGTTGGTTCGATCCGACCAACCCTATCTGGGGAACCGTCACCTACATCTACCCAGATTAAGGTCTTCTTAACCAACAAAAAAGGCACCATCCATTGATGCGTGCCTTTTTTGATTAATGTCTAAAATGTCTCACTCCTGTGAAGATCATGGTCAAGCCGTATTTATCAGCCGCTTCGATTGACTCTTGGTCACGAACTGATCCACCTGGCTGGATGATCGCATTAATCCCTGCTTTAGCGATTTCTTCCACATTATCTGCAAATGGGAAGAAGGCATCTGAAGCAAGAACAGCACCATCAAGACGGTCTTTGGCTTGGTCAATAGCGATGCGGACAGATGCCACACGATTGGTTTGACCTGGGCCAACCCCAAGGGTCATGTGGTCATTGGTCACGATGATCCCATTTGATTTGACGTACTTGATCGCCTTCCAAGCAAACTCAAGAGCTGTCGCTTCTGTCTCAGTTGGTTGGCGTTTCGTCACCACTTGCCAGTCAGCTGGACTTTCTTTCACCACGTCTTGGTTTTGAACGAGGAGACCACCAACAACACCAGTGTATTCTGCTTCCACTTCACTAGCATCTTGAGCGTCAAATGGCAGCTCAAGGATCCGCAAGTTTTTCTTCTTAGTTGTCAAGATTTCAAGCGCTTCGTCTGTGTAGCTTGGTGCAATGATGATTTCAAGGAAGACACCGTGCATTTTCTTAGCTGTCGCAGCGTCCACCTCACGGTTGAGAACGACAATACCACCGAAGATGGATACTGGGTCAGACTCATAAGCGTAGTCCCAAGCAGTTTCGATGTCGTCAGCTTGACCGATCCCACATGGGTTCATGTGTTTGAGGGCCACAACAGTTGGACGGTCTTTGAAATCACGGATGATCCGGATAGCGGCATCAGCGTCACGGATATTGTTGAAGGATAATTCTTTCCCATTCAACTGTTTAGCGGAAGCAATGGAGTAATCCGTTGGCAAGGCCTTTTGGTAGAAGTCTGCGTCTTGTTGAGGGTTTTCACCATAACGCATTGGTTGCTTGAGATCATAAGTCAAAGTGAGTTTTTCAGGTTTTTCTTCACCCACTTGAGAAGTGAAATATTCTGCGATCAAAGCATCATAGGCTGCCGTATGGCGGAAGACTTTCGCTGCCAAACGTTGGCGAGTTTCGTAACTTGTTTCGCCCTTGGCTGCCAATTCGTCAAGCACCACAGCATAGTCAGCTGGGTCTACCACAACTGTTACGCTAGCATGGTTCTTCGCTGCTGAACGAAGCATGGATGGTCCACCGATATCGATGTTTTCAACCGCGTCAGCGTAAGTTACGTCTGGTTTGAGAATAGTTTCCTTGAACGGATAAAGGTTGACCACAACAAGGTCGATCAATTCGATCTTATTGTCCTTAGCCGCTTGAAGGTGGCTATCGAGGTCACGACGAGCAAGAAGACCTCCGTGGATATTTGGATGAAGAGTCTTCACACGACCATCCATCATTTCTGGGAAACCAGTCACATCATCGATGGCAATGGTATCCACCCCAGCATTGTCAAGGGCAACTTTAGTACCACCAGTTGAGATAATGTCCCAACCAAGTTTTTTAAGTTCTTGGGCAAATTCAACAATACCCGCTTTGTCTGAAACACTAATTAGTGCGCGTTTAGTCATTCTATTCCTCTTTCTTTAGATCCAAGCGCATAGCGACTTCGTTATTTTCTTCTATAAATCCTGTTTCCTGAAAACCCAAACTAGTCAGCAGGTACTTCATTTTTTCATTTCCAACTACATAATCTGCGATAATATGGTTGCAATCTCTATCCATCTGAGCCTCTTTGATCAGAACTTCCAAGGCTTTTCGTCCATAACCTTTTCCTTGGTACTGCTGGCCAATCATTATCCGCCAGATAAAGTATTCTGCTTCATCCTTATCTATTTCCAACAGTAGAAAACCAACTACTAGCTCATTCCAATAGATTGCCATTGGAAACACATCCCCATTCTCTCGGTAGAGCCATGCGTCAGCTAAAGAACGAACATTGGGAGCTACAAAACGTGCTCGTTCATCAGCTTCAGATATTTTCAAATCCAGCACTGTCTGAAAACTGCTCTCATCTACTAATTTTAGATTAATCATTTTTCTCCTACCAAGATTACACAATCAAAACTTGATTTCCTTCTTACTTCCTCTCCACTCCCAAACGTTCCAAGACTTCTGGATAGAGCTTGTACTCTGTTTCATGGATGCGAGTTTCGAAAGTATCAAGGGTATCCCCTTCAAGGCGCGGCACGCGCACTTGCTGAATAACCTTACCGGTATCAACGCCAGAATCCACCCAATGGATAGTCACACCGCTCTCAGCAACGCCTGCATTCCAAGCATCCTCAATACCATGAGCACCTGGAAATTCAGGGAGATAAGCTGGGTGAATATTGATGATACGGCCTTCATAAGCTGCTAGCAAGGTGGGGCCAACGATTTTCATATAACCGGCCAAACAAACCAAATCAATCTGGTGTTCATCCAAGAGTTTGACGATAGCTTCTTCATAAGCTACTTTATTGTCAAATTCCTTGAGTTCAAAGGCATGGCTCACCACGCCAAGGTTTTTAGCACGTTCTAAGACATAGGCATCCCGATGATCTGAAAAGACAAATTCTACCGGAAATTGTTCCGCAATCACCTGAAAGTTTGAGCCGTTGCCAGAGGCAAAAACAGCAATTTTCATATTCGATACAAAGGGACGTTTCGGCTAGCCGAACAGTTTCGTAGAAAAATAGGAAATCATTGCTGGGTGCTTGCACACAAAATGATTTCTCTTTTTTCCTAGAAAATGAGTCCCGTGTTCAGTTAGGCTTGCTAACTAAACATTCCTTTCTACAATTTCTCCGTATAAAATGGTGATAGCACCATTATTTAATCACCACACTTGCGCCATCTTTCTTCATAATACGACCGATTTCATAAACAGGTTCGTCAAGAAGTTCTTTGACACGTTCCACATGTTCTGGTTTAACCGCAAGCATGAGACCAATACCCATGTTGAAGATTTCAAACATTTCTTCGTGTTTGATTTGGCCATATTTTTCAAGAGCTTTAAAAATTGGAAGGACTGGCACTTTGCTTTCATCAATTTCAGCAGCCAAGTCATCTGCGAACATACGAGGTACATTTTCGATGAAACCACCACCTGTGATGTGGGCAATTCCATTCACCAATTCTTCTTTGATGAGTGGCAAAGCCGCTTTGACGTAGATACGAGTTGGCTCCAAAAGAACGTCTTTCAGTTTTTTTCCTTCCAATTCTGGGAGAACTTCTTCACCTGTGTAATCCGCAAAGACACGACGAACAAGTGAGTAACCATTTGAGTGGATACCGCTTGAAGCAAGCCCCAGAATCACATCCCCTGCTGCCACTTTTGAACCGTCGATGATTTGAGATTTTTCTGCAACACCGACAGCAAACCCAGCCAAATCATAGTCGTCCTCACCATACATACCGGGCATTTCAGCCGTTTCACCACCGATAAGGGCTGCACCGGCTTGTACACAACCTTCAGCCACACCAGCAACGACTTGTTCTAGTTTAGCTGGTTCATTTTTACCAGTTGCGATATAGTCTAGGAAGTAAAGGGGCTCAGCACCTGCAGCGATGATATCGTTAACACACATAGCCACACAGTCCTGCCCAATCGTGTCATGCTTGTTATACTTGATAGCCAGCATGAGTTTGGTACCGACACCGTCCGTCCCTGAGATCAAAACAGGTTCTTTAACACCTGTTTTTGAAAGGTCGAACATGCCACCAAAACCACCAAGAGCTCCCATGACACCCGCACGCTCCGTACGAGCAACGTGTTTCTTGATCCGTTCAACAACTTCATAACCCGCTTCAACATCTACACCAGATTGGGCATAAGCATTTTTATTTGTCATTTTTTAATCCTTTTCTTTTACACTGCTCTTAATAGAAAGAAGTATGTTCTTTCAAACTTTCCACATAGCGTTCTTCGTAGTCATACAAAGGTGTTGGATATTTACCATCAAAGTAAGCCACACAAAGACCGCCATTTGGGGCATCTGTATCGATTCCAATAGAATCAATCAAGCCATCGATTGATAAATACGTCAAGCTATCTGCACCAATGATATCGCGTGTTTCCTCTACTGTATGATTGGCAGCAATCAATTCCTTACGCGTTTGAATATCAATCCCGTAGAAACATGGATAAGCCAGAGCTGGACTTGCAATTGCCACATGGACTTCTGTAGCCCCTGCTTCTTTCAATAACTTCACAATCCGACGTGAGGTTGTCCCACGTACGATAGAATCATCGATCATGACAACCCGTTTGCCTTTCACGACACCGGATACGGCAGAGAGCTTCATACGAACCCCTTGCTCACGCAATTCTTGTGTTGGTTGGATAAAAGTACGTTGGGTGTATTGGTTTTTAATCAAGCCCATTTCATTTGGTAAGCCTGATTCTTCTGCAAATCCCATGGCTGCGCTAAGTGAAGAGTTAGGTACACCGACCACAATATCTGCTTCATGTTTAAATTCACGTGCCAATTGAGCCCCCATACGTTTACGGGCTGTATGGACATTCACGCCTTGGATATTGGAGTCAGGACGGGCAAAGTAAATATACTCCATTGAGCAAACAGCCAATTGGGTGTCCGTTGTATAGTTATCGTAAGTGATGCCGTTATCATCGATGATCACGACTTCACCCGGATTTACATCCCGAATCCACTCTGCTCCAACCACTTCAAAGGCACAGGTTTCAGAGGAAACTACGATAGCGCCATTGGTCATTTTGCCAATCGAAAGAGGACGAAAACCATTTGGATCCAAGGCCGCAATCAGCTTATCTTCCAGCATGAGAAGGTAAGCAAATCCACCTTTCACCGTATTCAAGGCTTCTTTCACCTTACCCATGAAGGATGGGTTGTGGCTCCGACGAATCAAGTGCGCCAAGATTTCTGAATCAGAAGTTGAGCTAAAGATCGCTCCGTTATTTTCCAACTCCCGTTTGAGGGACTTGGCATTGGTCAAATTCCCGTTGTGGGCCAGTCCAAACTGGGTATCATGAAAGCGAAAGAGGAAGGGCTGGATGTTATCCACCGAAGCTTCCCCAGCTGTCGCATAGCGAACATGACCAATCGCTCCCGTCCCTGTTAACTTATCCAAGTTAGCAGGATTCCGAAACACTTCTGAGAGAAGACCTGTATCACGATACCGTTTTAATTGACCCGCATCATTTGAAAGGATCCCCGCCCCTTCTTGACCACGGTGTTGAAGACTGTGTAATCCGAAATAAGTCAGTTTTGCAGCATCTGGGTGTCCCCAGATCCCAAAAATACCACATTCTTCATTAAGAGATTTAACTTCGTATGTCATTTTGTATACCTTTTATTTTCCAGTAAAGTATTTAACCGCTGACGCAAAGAGATGTTGATCTTTATTTCCTGGAATATTTTGGAAGAGACCGTCTTCGAAACGTTCTGAGTGTCCCATCTTCCCGATGATTTGACCGTTCTTACTTGTGATACCTTCAATAGCATTAACAGATCCGTTAGGATTGTATTTAGAATCCATGCTTGGTTTACCTTCGAAGTCAACATATTGGGTAAAGATTTGACCATTGTCACGAAGCTCTGCAAATTCTTCAGCTGTCACGACAAACTTCCCTTCACCGTGTGATACTGGGATGGCATGGATGTCACCAACTTTCACGCCTGCAAGCCATGGTGAGTTCGTGTTGGCAATCCGTGTTTCAACCATCTTAGCCACGTGTTGGTTGGCATCATTGTAGAAGAGGGTTGGACTCGTGCTGCTCGCATCTTCAAAGTTACCATATGGAAGAAGGCCTGATTTGACGAGGGCCTGGAACCCATTACAGATACCGATGATCAAACCACCACGTTCGATGAAGTGATCAATGGCTGCACGCACTTTTTCGTTAAGCAAGATGTTCACGATAAATTTAGCGGATCCATCTGGTTCATCTGCTGCTGAGAAGCCACCTGCAAAGAAGATAATATTCGCTTTTTCAATGTTGTCAACCATGGTGTCAACAGACTTGACAATAGCTTCTTCATTCAGTGTGACAAATGGTACCAAGTTGACTTTTGCACCTTCTTTTTCAAAGGCCTTAGCGGAGTCATATTCCGAGTTAGTACCTGGGAATACTGGGATGTAAACCACTGGTGCCTCAACTGTTTCTTTAGCTTTGATAACAGTATCTGATGCCAACGCAGGTACTTCTTCCAGCTCAGTTGCTTGTGCAAATTCCGTTGGGTAAACCTCTTCCAATTTACCTTGGAAGGCACTGTCAAGTTTGTGTCCATCAAGCGTTACACCATTGACAGTAAGTGTAAAGTCATCTGCTGTTTGTCCAATCTTGGCAACACCTGCAATTTCTTCAGGCGATGTGAAGATGAATCCACCCAATTGGGCTGTCAAGCTAGTGTCAAGGTCAGCTAATTCGACGTTTGCACCAATATGGTTCCCAAAGGTTGCAAGGGCAAGAGCTTCAAGGACACCACCGTATTTGACAGCGGATGCAGATGTGACTTTGTGAGTTGCTTGGATGGCTTCAAATTGAGCAAAGTTAGACTTGATAAGATCAAAGTCAATTTCTTGTGCCAAAGCTTGACCTGGGATGTAATAGATATTTTCACCAGTAGCTTTAAATTCTGGAGAAAGGACCTTACGGCTATCTGTAGTTGTCACCCCAAAAGCAACCAAGGTTGGTGGTACTGTCAATTCTTCAAAGGTACCAGACATAGAGTCTTTCCCACCGATAGATGGCAAACCAAGTTGAATCTGAGCTTCAATGGATCCAAGAAGAGCTGCTACTGGTTGACCAAAACGCTCTGCTTGTTTATCCATCCGCTCGAAGTATTCTTGATAAGAGAAACGAGCCTTAGACCAGTTTGCACCAGCAGCAACCAAACGAGCGGTTGCTTCGATGACCGCATAGGCAGCACCATGATATGGAGACCATTCTGCTACATAAGGGTTGAATCCTTGCGCCATAACAGAAGCGGTGGTTGTCACGCCATGTTGGACTGGTAATTTCTGTACAGAAGCTTCCGTTGGTGTGATTTGGTAGCGACCACCAAGTGGGTGATTGACTGTTGAACGACCAACTGAGCTATCAAAGATGGTTTGTAACCCTTTTTGACTGGCATGGTTCAAGTCAGCCAAGACCTCAAGAGTATCCGCTTCAAGGGTTTCAGCAGATGTTTGACGTTCTTCTGGAAGCTTGACATCCTTGTCAACCACCTTAGCATCTACAACCACACGTACACCGTTTGTATCAAGGAAACGACGTTCCAAATCAACGATGGTTTCACCATTCCAGTGCATGACTAGATTTGGTTTTTCAGTCACTGTCGCAACAACCACAGCATCAATATTTTCTTTGTTACATGCTGCAACGAAGGCGTCTACATCTTCTGGACGAACCACCACAGCCATCCGTTCTTGAGACTCAGAAATGGCAATTTCTGTACCGTTCAAACCTTGGTATTTCAATGGCACTTTGTCTAGATCAATTTCAAGACCATCTGCCAATTCACCGATAGCCACGCAGACACCACCAGCACCAAAGTCATTTGATTTCTTGATCAAACGGGTCACTTCCCCATTACGGAAAAGACGTTGAATCTTACGTTCTTCGATGGCATTCCCTTTTTGAACTTCAGCACCAGCTGTTTCAACAGATTCAACCGTTTGAACTTTAGAAGAACCTGTCGCACCACCGACACCGTCACGTCCAGTCTTACCACCGAGCAAGATAATCACATCACCAGCTTCAGGTTTTTCACGGACAACATTTTCCTTAGGAGCCGCACCGACAACCGCACCTAGCTCCATACGCTTAGCAACGAAACCTGGGTGGAAGTATTCACGAACATAAGTTGTGGCAAGACCAATTTGGTTACCGTATGAAGAATAACCGTGAGCTGCTGTTTTAGAAATCACTTGTTGTGGCAATTTCCCAGCGCGAGTTTCTGAAATTGGAGCTGTAATATCGCCAGCACCTGAAATACGCATGGCTTGGTAAACGTAGGAACGCCCTGACAATGGGTCACGAATGGCACCACCGATACAAGTAGCCGCTCCACCAAATGGTTCGATTTCCGTTGGGTGGTTGTGAGTTTCGTTCTTAAACATGAGAAGCCATGGCTCTTTCACACCATTGACATCCACTTCAATTTCAACAGAGCAGGCATTGATTTCATCAGATACTTCCATGTCATCCAAACGGCCATTGGCACGCTCATAACGACCAAAAATAGTCGCCATATCCATCAAGGTTTGAGGTTTTTCTGTACGTCCCAACTCATCACGCATGGCAATATACTTGTCATAAGTCGCTTGCAATTGTTTTTCAAATTTAGAAGCTGAGAAGTCGATATTTTTCAACTCAGTCTCGAAAGTTGTGTGACGACAGTGGTCAGACCAGTAAGTATCCAACACCTTCAACTCAGTCTCAGTTGGCACACGTCCAATAGACTTGAAGTAATCTTGAATGAAGAGAAGGTCATCCACTTCCATGGCCAATCCTTGCTCTGCCTTATACTGTGCAAAATCTTCTGCCGTATAGCTTTCAAAGAAATCCAAGCTTGGAATGGTCTTGTCAGACTCAGAGAAATCCTGTTTAGCAATGCCAACAGTGATGTCTTTGAAACGAGAATCCACTGGGTTCAAGAGGTAGTTTTTGACCGCTTCCAACTCATTCGCATCAATATCCTTGTTGACCAAGTAAAGTTGCGCTGTATTCACTGTTACATCATTTGAACTACCAAGCAAAAGCAAAGCTTCTTGTGAAGATGCCGCACGTTGGTCAAATTGACCAGGCAAACTTTCGATCGCAAAGAAAGCATGCTTTTCAAGATCAGCCTGAACCGCAGCTTCATCCAAAACAGTATCGGTCACTTGCTCAGAGAAGATATGTTTTTCCGCACGCGCAAACAAGTCCTCTGCCAAACCAAAAACATCGTAAACCTGAACAATCCGAAGATCCTTCAAGGTTTTCAACTGAAGATTATGCTGTAATTCTTTTACTAAAGAGTCCGATTTCACACGAAAATCAGCTTTTTTCTCAACGAAAATACGTTTATCCATTTTATTTCCTTTATCTATTTCTACTTAAAGATTGTAGTGAAGACCAAGTATTCTATTTGTAAAAGGCTACTTCAATCCTTGCAATTTTTCTAATACAACTTCATAAACATCTGTCAAGCTACCAAGATCACGACGGAGTGAAAAGGTCTAGTAGACCTTTTCAGCCTGAGTCCTTTTACTTGAAAGACGAAGGTTTTCCGTTTCAAAAAGATTACTTCAAGCCCTGTAATTTCTCCAATACAACCTGATATACATCCGTTAAACTGCCCAAGTCCCTACGGAAAACATCCTTGTCCATATGGTGCCCTTCCGCATCCCAAAGGCGGCAGTTATCTGGAGAGAATTCATCTGCCAAGATAATCTTGCCATCCTTATCAAAACCAAATTCCAATTTGAAGTCAATCAAGCGAAGACCAATTTGTGCAAACCAATCCTTCAGCAATTCATTGATACGACGCGTTTCTTCCTTGATATAAGCAATTTGTTCATCATTGGCAATATCCAAAAACTTGACATGCTCATCATTGATGAATGGATCGTCCAACTCATCGTTCTTGTAGTAAAATTCAACGATTGGAGTTTTCAAGTCCAAACCTTCTTCAACGCCAAAACGTTTAGAGAAAGAACCCGCAGTCACATTACGAAGAACCACCTCCAAAGGAATAATTTTTACTTTCTTGTTGAGTTGTTCGGTATCAGAAATACGTTTTATAAAGTGAGTAGCTACACCCGCAGCATTCAATTTTTCAAAAATAAGAGACGAAATCTGATTATTTAGCACACCTTTTCCCTTAATAGTCTCCTTACGAGCCCCATTCAGCATAGTGGCTTGGTCCTTATAGACCGACTTAATCACATGTTCGTCCTCAGTAGTATAGATATCCTTAGCTTTTCCAGTATAAATCAGTTGATTGGTCATGACTTTGTTCGCCTTTCGTATTTTATCACCTTCATTCTATCACATACAAAGTGTATTTTCAATAAAATTCCGTACAATATAAGCAGAATCCGAATAAAAAGGACAGAAAAAAAGATCATCCAGAATAATCTCTGAACGATCCCTTTTTCATTAGTGACCAGCAGTTCGTTTTTCGATATAGTCGACAACATCCCCTACTGTGTTAAATTCATCAATAGCCTTGTCCGGAATCTCAATTTGGTATTCATCCTCAAGATTGATAATAAATTCCATCAATTCAACAGAATCCGCCTGTAAATCCTTACGTAAGTCAGATTCCAAAGATACTTGAAAATCTGGTCCCTTGCGGTCTTTGAGAAATTCCTCAATAGTAGCTAAAATTTCGTTTTGTTTACTCATACATTACCCTTCCTTCGATAATTCCTTCACTGATTTTCCAACAACATCTGTCTCTAACATAGTCCGAATCTGACGAATCGTGCTATAGACAGCTTTGGCATCACTCGAACCATGCGTTTTAACAACAGGTGCTTGAAGACCAAACAAGACCGCTCCTCCAACATCTGAGAAATCCAAGGTTTGCTTCAATGATTTCAAACGGTCCTTGAGCAGAAAAGCTCCCAATTTCGCCTTCCAGTTTCCAGTGGCAATCGCTTGTTTCAATTGCTTCAAGATTCCAAAAGCCGTTCCTTCCATCGTTTTCAAGACAGCGTTTCCCGTGAAACCATCCGCCACAACGACATCAGCAACGCCATCCATCAAGTCACGCGCTTCCACGTTTCCAACAAAATGAATCGACTCATCCTCAGATAACAATTGGTAGGTTTCCTTGCGCAAAGAATCTCCCTTACTAGCTTCTGTCCCATTGTTCAATAGACCCACGCGCGGTTTTTGAATCCCACGAACATTTTCAGCATAATAGGATCCCATCACAGCATACTGATGCAAGTGCTCCGGTGTATTTTCCGCATTGGCCCCTAAGTCTAGCATATCATAGCCACGACCATCAACCGTTGGAAGTGTTGACATCAAGCCAGGTCGTTCCACCCCTTTGATGCGGCCAACGATAAAGAAACCAGCCGCCAATAGCGCACCTGTATTTCCCGCAGATAGCATAGCATCGACCTTACCATCCTTCACATCCTTGGCAGCTAAGACCATCGAAGCCTGTTTTTTCCGACGAATGGCCCGCGTTGGCTCATCATCTGAATCGATTTTTTCTTCCGTATGCACAATCGATACACGTTCTGTTGCGGTTAAATAGTCTTTGATTTTTGCCTCATCGCCATATAAGACAATCTCAATATCATCAAAATCACGAATGGCTTGATTCACACCTTCTACCAAGGCTTGAGGTGCATTATCGCCCCCCATTGCATCTACTGCAATTTTTTTCATGTTTCACCTCCAGATGAATCTTTCATAATCGCTCCCCAATCACTCAAGGAATCGATAAACTTTTTAGCTTTTAAATGGATCCCTACATACTCCTCATACAACTGATCAATTGCCTGACGCAGAGCTGCTTTCATCTCCGCTTGTAGGGAAATGGTCTCTAGCTCACTGAATCGTACTGCTTGAAACTGATCCAATAAATAGAGAACATTCGGATGCCAGTGAGCTCGTCTCTCATCCCGATCATAATGATCCGGACAAAGGACCCCACTATACCGAAAAGAGTAATCAAAAGGAAGTCCAACCCGATGACAGAAACAGCATTCATGCAGATTCAAGATAACTCCAAATCGTGATAGAATCTGAATCTCAAAAATATTGGTTAAAACCTCATAATCCAGTCCCTCTTCCATCAAAGACAAGGTCTTTTCTAAAAAAGCAAACAGGGCTGGATCCTCCTGATTATCCTGAATACTTGCATCTGCAAGCGCCAGAACATAGGTCGCATAAGAAAGGGCAAAAAGATCTGCATTGATTTTCTTATAAACCTGCACATCTTGAAAATCATCAATATAACTCAACCCATCATCATTGATTTTTAACAACATATCTGCCGTTACCAAAGGTTGCAACATGGGATTCAACCGTGATTTTCCCGCATGTTTCACAAAAAACATCCGCTTCCCTGACTTCTCTGTGAAGATTTTGACCAGCTTGTCATCCTCACGAAACTCCCGATTATACAGGACAATTCCCCGGGTCTCAATTGACTCCAGCATGTTCTTCCATATACTCCTTCAAGCGTTTCATTGCTTCCTTGATAACCTCCATGCTGGCTGCATACGACAAACGCACATAGCCTTCGCCATATTGACCAAAAGCAGCACCAGGAATGAAAGCAACCGCTTTTTCACGCGCAAAATCCTGCAAGAAAGCGAAAGAATCTTGATTATAACCAGCTGGGATTTTAGCAAAAATATAAAAGGCTCCATCTGGCTTAATAATCTCAAACCCAAGCGCGGTCATCTGTTCGATAATATAATCCCGACGCTTCACATATTCCTTCTTCATTGGCTCCGCATCATCCCGACCTTCCGTCAAAGCTTCGATCGCAGCATACTGGTTCATGGTTCCAGCAGCCGTAACCAAATATTGATGGCTCTTGATGAGTTGGGCTGTCAATGCAGCAGGCGCAAAGATAAAACCAAGCCGCCAGCCTGTCATGGCATGAGACTTAGATAAGCCATTAATAACAACGGTCTGTTCAGGAATGAAGGAGGCCATTGAGACATGCGCTTCTCCAGTATAAGTCAACTCTGAATAGACTTCATCACAAATCACAAAGACTGCATAATTTTTTAAGACAGCAGCTAATTCTGCCATCTGTTCGCGCGAATAAGTAACACCCGTTGGATTAGCTGGATAATTGAGAATAACAGCCTTCAATTTTTCACCCTGCTCTAGAATCGCCTTTTCCAACTTTTCAGGAGTCAAGACAAAACGATCTGCTGTCGTATCAATTTCGACAACATCTGCTCCCACCAAATTTATAATCGGCTCATAACCAGGGTAGGCCGGTGCTGGAAGAAGTACTACATCTCCAGGTTCCAAGATTGCTGTCAAGGTGGCAGATAGGGCTTCAGTCGCACCGATCGTCACTAATATCTCATCTTCAGGACGGTAGTAAATACCATATTTATCAGCCACAAACTGACTCGCAGCCTCACGCAAAGCCAGCAAACCACTCATCCCAGTGTAATGGCTAAAATTCGCATCAATGGCAGCCTTTCCTGCTTCTTTTACATGTTCAGGAGTGGTAAAATCCGGTTCCCCCAAAGTCAAACGCAAGACACCAGGAATGGAAGAAATTGATTGATCGAACTGACGAATCAAAGAAACTTCGATCCGATTCAGATTTTTATTAAAACGTTTCGTTAAATCCATAGAACACCTCCAAAACACTTATATTCATTATACTATAAATAGGACCCCATCGCAAAAGAACAAGCCAGATCCCCACCTTTTGCTTACCACCAAAGGACATTTCAAAAATCCTTCCATGAAAAAAAGACTTAGCAATGCTAAGTCTTTCAAGCCATTATTGTTGACCACGTGTTGCCACATATTTCAATTGATCCGCATGTTTTGCCACAAAATCCTTCATTTCTGAATCAGGAATTTGACGAAGGTAGAGGTTAGAACGAATGGTTTCATCCTCTTCACGACAAGTTGACAATACTAAGTATTTATCAGATGCTTTGATCTTGATATTAGGATTCTTCGTACGAGCTGACTCATAGATATTCTTCAATTGTGTCGTAAAATCATTGTCATCAGTAAAGCTTGTACGGTAGAAAGCGGTGTCCTCTGGGACAATGACCAATCCCATTACTTCATAATAATATTTCCGCTCTGGTGTCTCAATCACAACATACGGATGTTGGTCCAAATACTCTTGTTTGTCATAGTAGTTGACATCATTAAACATGCGATGATCGCCGACCTTACTACCACGAGCATGACCAAACAACCAAGTCAAACGATCACTGAAGTCTTTCTTGTTGTCCATATCCATGAAGACTGTCCCCATGTATGGTTCATTTCCACCATCAAACGTCTTATTCAAATAAGTTTCATTGTCAGTGGTTTGTACAACAGGTTCATCCAACTCAGTACCCGGTGCATAGACATAAGCAATTGCCTCAGGGTTAACAGCTGTTAACTGAGCAAAACGATTTTTCAAGTAATCTTTTTCTTCTTGGCTTGGTTCATATTTAGTTTCTTGCTTGGTTGAGCTTGTTCCAGTTGTTTTTTTAGCCGTGCCAGATGACTTAGTTCCTCCAAATGGATTAAAGAAAATAAATCCAGCAACAAGAACAACAACTGCAACAAGAGCAGCAATTACAAGACCCAATTTATTTGAACTTTTTTCCCCAGCTCTTTTCATTGATTGATCTCCTCTTGATGATTTTTTCTAAAAAATAACACTGAACCCGAAGGTCCAGTGATATTTTACGAGCTAATTAATAATCAAATTATTTAACTGCGCTTGTTTTTGGAAGAGCTTTACCAGCTTGTTTTGAACCAGCTTTACCAGCTTCTGCTTTTTTAGCTGCTTCTTCTGCTTTAGCTGCGTCTGCTTTAGCTGCGTCTGCTTTAGCTGCGTCTGCGTTAGCTTGTTCTGGATTAATTCCATGTTCTTTCAAGTAACGAGCGTTAGCTTGTTCTGGAGTTTCATTCAAGATATAGTAACGGCCTTCTTTTTTCTTAGCTGTGTTTTGAACAGTTTGGAATTGTTGTACATATTTTTTACGTACGTTCAAGAATGCAGTATTGAATGCTGCTTCATAAGCTGCTTTCTTTTCTCCGTAAAGGTGTGAACCACCTTCAACAGCATCAAATTCAGCTTTAGCTGCTACTACTGCTGGATCAGCCGCTGCTTCAGCTTTGATTTCGTCCATGTGACCGTTAAGGTATTCTTCAACTGTACGAGCACTTACAAATTCAGATTGATCATAGTATTTTGAAGCGACGTCAGTATCTTGAGGTCCTCTAGGATTGTTAGCTCCACCGTTGACTCCACCTTCGGCAAGAACTGGTGCTGCTGCAGCAAATACTGCAAGAGCTGCTACTGATGATAATAAAACTTTTTTCATTGTTTTATCTCCTTTTTTCTTTTCAAAAATTATTCGTTACTTCGTAACTATGACTAGTATACTAGGATATTCTGCCTATGTCAAGACTTTTTCCATTATTTTTTAAAAAAAGTTTAATCTTTTGATCCATTTGAGATATAGAACTACGAATTTAAAACCATCTTGGAAAAATACTCTATTCATATATAAAAATGTATTTAAAAAATAGAAATCTTTTCTATCCTATTTCACCACCCCATTTTTTGGCAATCGTTTCTTGGGCAAACTAGGATCAGCCTTTGCTTCTAGTTCTTTAGCTGCTTGAACCAGTTTTTTCCGTTTCTTTTCTTTTTTTAGATTTTCCAACCATTTTCTGATTTCCATTTGTATATCCTCCTAAATAAAAGAGGCCAGTTACCCAGCCTCCTTATTGTTAACATTTTTTGGCATTTCCGATTTCAAATAGAGGAGAAAGAGGGCGATTTTCGTGAATGCGAACAATGGCCTCTGCAAGGAGTTTCGCAATCGAAATTTGCTCAATCTTATCAATTAATCGATCTTCCGGTAGATAAATCGTATCCAACACCACCAACTTCTTAATGGCTGATTTTTGAATATTGTCCATCGCTGGTCCTGATAAAACAGGGTGAGTACAGCTCGCATAAACTTCAACAGCACCTGCTTCTGCAAGGGCGTCCGCGGCATGACAGATTGTACCAGCTGTATCAATCATATCATCAATCAAAATACAAGTCTTGCCTTCAACACTCCCAATGATATTCATCACTTCACTCGTATTCATCTTATCGACACTTCGACGTTTATCAATAATCGCAATCGGTGTCTTCAAAAATTCAGCTAATTTTCGAGCACGAGTCACACCACCATGGTCTGGACTGACAACAACATAGTCTTTCCCAATCATCCCACGACGTTCAAAATAGTCGGCGATCAAAGGCGCACCCATCAAGTGGTCAACAGGAATATCAAAGAAACCTTGAATCTGAGCGGCGTGCAAATCAATTGTCAAGAGGCGATCAACACCAGCAACCTCAAGCATATTGGCTACCAACTTAGAAGTGATTGGTTCACGAGCTCGAGCTTTCCGGTCTTGACGAGCATAGCCGTAATATGGCATCACCACATTAATGGATTGCGCACTAGCCCGTTTCAACGCATCTACCATAATCAAAATTTCCATTAGATTATCGTTAACCGGCGAGCTAGTGGATTGCAAAATATAAACATCTTTCCCACGGATTGATTCTTCAATATTAACCTGAATTTCTCCATCAGAAAATTGACGAACCGTTGACTTTCCAAGTGGTAGTCCCATTTCTCGAGACACACGTTGAGCCAATTCTTGATTTGACGACAAAGCAAAGAGCATTAAATCAGAAAATGACATGATTTCCTCCAGTAAAATCTAAAACCATATTGTACAGTCAGCACAAATTTCTCCTGTAACCATTTTATCGCTTTTTAAGCAAATATTCAAATATTAATTTATGGAAACTACAAAATCTATCACTACCTAAATTCTATCAAAAAAGAAGCAGAACAAATGTTCTGCTTCAGTGTAATTCTTAGTTTGGATAGATATAAGTAACAGTACCTTGTGCTGTTGTTGGGTTAAACCAACCACGGTAGTTCCCAATACTACGGATACCATTATAGTTAGACTCAGAGACTTGGATGCTCGTTGTAGATTGAACGGCTGTAACAACTGCTACGTGTCCATATCCACCATCATTCCAACATGCAATGGCACCAACTTGTGGTTGAGATCCTGTACGGAATCCTGCTGCCGCTGCACTTGCTGCCCATTGTCCACCATTACCCCAGTAATCACCAGCCCATGGAGCCAATGTCTTCGCACCCCATGTACATTCACCAACTGGATAAGATGATGCAGATGTACTATAAGTTGGACGAGAAACAGTTGCTGCTGGAGCTGCTGGAGCTGCTGCTGCTTGAGTTTGAACAGCAGGTTGAGCTGCTGCTTGAGTTTGTGCAGCCGCTGGTGTTGCAGCAGGTGTTTGTGCTGCTGCCTGAACTTGTGCTTGAAGAGTTGTATTAGCAGAAGCTTTTACAGCTGCTTGTTGTTCTTTTTGTTTTGCACGGTAAGCTGCCTCAGCTGCTGCCGCTGCTGCCGCTGCTTTTTCAGCTTCAGCTTTTTGTTGCAACAAAGCGTTCTTTTCGTTTTCAGCAGATGATTTTTCAGCTGCCAAATTCAATTGTGCCACTTTCAACTCAGCTTCTTTAGTTGACAAAGCTTGCGCATCATCTTCTAATTGCTGTTTATTTGCAATAACAGTATTGATAGCGTCGTTGTTTTCTTTTTGTTTTTGTGCAATATCTTCTTTATCACGTTTTTGCTCTTGCAACATTTTGTTGTTAGCATCTGCAATTTCATTCATAGCAGAAATACGTGAGATAGCTTCTGTCAAAGATCCAGAGCTAACAATCGCATTAATATAGCTTGTTGCAGTTCCAGTTGTTTGAGCACTACGTGCTTGATTTGCAAGTGATTCTTGACGAGCAACAATATTTTTTGACAACTCATCGATCTCAGCTGACAATCGTTCAGATTCTTCATTCAAACGGTCATTTTCAGCTTGAAGATTTTCTTGTTGTTGTTTAATTTCAGATACTTGACCTTGGATTTGATCTACCTGAGCTTGTGCACTTTGTTGTTGTTGATTAATACTATTGATTTTGTTATCTTGAGCAGCAATCTTATCATCTGTTGAATCAGCTGATACACCAGCTACGACAGCACCTTGTGATAAAGCAACTGTACTCAATAAGATTGTGGCAAATAATTTTTTCTTCATTAGATAAATTTTCCCTTTCTAATAAGACACTAACTAGTATAACAAATTTTTTGAAATTTTATATTACGCTATTGTTACATTTTTATTGCGAGTTTATAAATAAATCTTTTCAAGTAAAGGCTGTAATACTAATAATAGAAGTACATTCAAAATTAAACTTGGGGAAATTTGGTAAATAATTAGTGTAATCCAGTTAAATTTTATACCGATAAAAAGAACCAAAAGAAGGTTTGTTAAAATCTGAAATAATAGAATCGTTAATAAAAATGTAAAAAAACGAGTCAATCGATTGACTAAAATAATCTGATTACACCGATAAAAAATCACCTGAAGTAAAGGAAATACTAGGAAGGCAATTCCTAGAGTGTGTAAAAAATACACATCAAAACAAAAACCAAAGAAGACTCCCCACCAAATACTAGCTATCTCAGAGAAATAGAGACTCAATAACATAAAACCATATAGAAATAAAAATGAAGTAGGTTCTAAAGAGTTTGGACAGAAACGAGAAATAAGAAAAGAGATCTGTCCGTCAACAAATAAAGATAAGAATAAGATTAAAGGGGAAAAATGGTACTTACGTATGACTTTCACACTACTCTCCGATCAATAGTACATAACGATTGACATCTAAATTAGCCTTTGGTTTCACACGAATTTCTTGCCCTAACTGATCAGATGCCTTTTGAGTAGAAGTCACTGTACCAAGAGGTAAGTCACTACTCTTATATTTTCCTAAACCACTTGTTGAAACCAGAGATCCTTTTTTAATTTCAACTGGATCTCCAATTTGCAACAACCGAAACTCACCCGTCTTCTCATCATAACCATTTAATAAGGCAAAAATAGATTGACCTTGACTCTCAATTTTAAACGTCAGGTGTTGTGAAGAAATAGTATCTTCGACTAATAATTTTACTTTACTAGAATTTTTCTCTATACTTTCTACCACACCAATGACACCACCAGATGAAAGAACAAACATGGACTCAGAAATTCCATCTGAACTACCTTTATCAATAACAAATTCCTGATCCCAAGAACCATAATTACGGTCAATAATCTCACTAACGATTTGTTTAGAACCCGATACAGAATTTTTGATTGACATCAAATCCTTTAATTCTCTATTTTCTGATTCCAAACGGTTAAGTTTTGACTGGTCTATATCCTTTTGATAAAGACGTGATTTTAACGAACGGTTTTCATCATTTAATTCAGATAAATCCTTTAAATCCATTGCCTTAGATTCCACAACAACAAATGGTACCGATACTGCCTTATCAACAATAGCTAATAGATCAGAAGATTTTAAAACAATCGAAGTTCTAACAGATGGAAAAAGAAATAAAATTCCTGAAACAGTTAAAACAAACACAAAACTAAAAATTTTAAAGAATCGATTCAAGAACATAGACAAAACCTTCAAAAATATAAAAAATAGTTTGAGATGATATCTCAAACTTCGAAATTATACGGAGAATGGGGGATTC
This sequence comes from Streptococcus sp. 27098_8_12, assembly GCF_041432115.1. NCBI lineage: Bacteria > Bacillati > Bacillota > Bacilli > Lactobacillales > Streptococcaceae > Streptococcus > Streptococcus sp. 27098_8_12. The sequence goes on along the minus strand of NZ_JAPVZA010000016.1, from coordinate 695 downwards.
GAACCCCCGCGCCAGTTACCCGACCTAACGATTTAGCAAACCGTCCTCTTCAGCCTCTTGAGTAATTCTCCAAAATGGGCACGAGTGGACTCGAACCACCGACCTCACGCTTATCAGGCGTGCGCTCTAACCACCTGAGCTACGCGCCCAAGTTAAAAACTTGGTAATGAACCTATGTTCAAAGCGGGTGACGAGAATCGAACTCGCGACAACAGCTTGGAAGGCTGTAGTTTTACCACTAAACTACACCCGCTTATTATTAAAAGAAATGGCGCGAGACGGAATCGAACCGCCGACACATGGAGCTTCAATCCATTGCTCTACCAACTGAGCTACCGAGCCAAATTGCGGGAGCAGGATTTGAACCTACGACCTTCGGGTTATGAGCCCGACGAGCTACCGAGCTGCTCCATCCCGCGTTAATATTAAGGAGGATGTGGGATTCGAACCCACGCACGCTTTTACACGCCTGACGGTTTTCAAGACCGTTCCCTTCAGCCGGACTTGGGTAATCCTCCAAGATAATAATGGACCTTGTAGGACTTGAACCTACGACCACTCGGTTATGAGCCGAGAGCTCTAACCAGCTGAGCTAAAGGTCCAACAAGATCAACAATATAGCGGCGAAGGGGATCGAACCCCCGACCTCCCGGGTATGAACCGGACGCTCTAGCCAGCTGAGCTACACCGCCATA
>NZ_JAPVZA010000015.1:0-68969 GCF_041432115.1 Streptococcus sp. 27098_8_12 | reverse complement strand
TTTTGAAATAAACAAAGAAAAGCCTGTATTACAGGCTTTTCTATTAGTCTAGTTCTTTGTTAATGATGAGAAATTTTTCTTCTCCATAACCTCTTTTAATTAATCCTGCTTTAGCTATGTCCAGAAGATCTTTTGAAAAGGATTGTATCGCTTCTTTTTCCTTTTCACTTAGATTTTTCTTTGAATATTTCTTTCTAAGTTTTCGATAGTCCTGTTCTTCATTTTTAAAAAATGAACATTCTTCTAAATAGTTTTCCAGTTTTTCTAATTCTACAAACAAGCCCAACTCAAAGGCTATCGGGGCAAAGGTGGTTTCTAATGGTTGTGTACAAACGCTTCTAAATTCCACAGTCCCACGAGCAGTTAAATCTTGAAATTGGTAACTTCGATGTTGTTTTAGATCTTCTTTTACAGGGTTAATGATCTTCTCATTTCCATCAGCCGTATAGGCCGTAATTTCTTTTTGATCTAGATAGTTTTCCACTCGAATTGGTTTAAAATAATATGATTTGCCCTCTCTAATTGCCGTAAAAATAGCTGTTCTAGCGAGATTATTAAAAAACTCTTCTTCGCTTTGGTAGTCCTTAGGATAAATCCCTACATTTTCCTTATAATAACCATGTAAGGATTCTTCCCAGAAAATATCTCTGGCAATTTTTGTATCCCAAACCTCTGCTGAAAATTCTGAGTTAGAAAACAAATATGCTTTTACTGCTTCAATTTTATTAAATGCATTAATGATGCGAAGATAGTTATCGCGCCTTACATCCAATTGAACCTGGTTTCCGCATATAAATGCTCCGTACGAAGGATAGGAGTGTGTTTTCATCCCTGTACCATTCATTGCAAGGAAAGCCATTAACATCTTGTATCGTTCGATTTTCACTGGGCTATTATCATTTTCTTTCCACAAAGGATGGATTCCGCGCCCTTGGATTTCGTGATTATTTTCTTGCAAAATCGGTTGAATGATCTTTAAATAGGCCTCAAAACGTTTGGCTACCTCATTTATAGAATGAGCTCTCTCAAATGCAAATTCAATTGTATTGTAACTCAACTCGAATAGAATACGATCTTTAGAAGAGCAGTGAATCAATTGAATGGGATTTTGATCGTCATCTATTTTTTCAACTTCAAAATCTGATAAGTTGGCTAAGGTTCGAAAAAGATTTTTCGTCACCTCTATATTTGTTTTGTTTCCATTTGTTTCTACAATCGGAAACTCTAATTCAACTCCGACAAAGAGTTCCGAATCCTCTTTCATATTACTAAGGTACTTCTCTTTTAGTAATTTAATTGCTTGTTGTTTTGTCATTGAATCCTTTTTCTTCTATTGGAGATATGGGTTCCATTATATCATTTTTTGCTATTCTCGACTACTCATGAAAAGCAAGACAAAACGCCTGCTTACGAAATTGTTTTAAATTAAAGCAATTTCGTAAACAAGCGTCTACCATTCATTCAATATGATGAGTGTTCCCGCTGGGGAAAACCCCCAGCGGTAGACCAGAGCTAGACTAAGAATAACAGTGTATTCCATCATCATAACACTCAACAAAATTGATGATATTATACCAATTCGATGATAGCCATTGGCGCAGCATCACCACGACGTGGTTCAGTTTTAAGGATACGAGTATATCCACCATTGCGCTCAGCATAACGAGGTGCTAATTCAGAGAACAATTTTTGAAGTGCAGTTGTTTCTGAGTATTTACCTGTTTCTTCATCAAAGTTTTGTGATGCAACTTCGTTACGTACGAATGCAGCAGCTTGACGACGTGCATGCAAATCACCACGTTTACCCAAAGTAATCATTTTTTCAACTGATTTACGGATTTCTTTCGCACGTGCTTCAGTTGTTACAATTGCTTCATTGATGATAAGATCTGTAGTCAAATCGCGAAGCATCGCTTTACGTTGTGAGCTAGTGCGTCCTAGTTTACGGTAAGCCATGTATTCCTCCTCTATTTATCGTTTTTTAACCCAAGGCCTAAGTCGGCAAGTTTGATTTTAACTTCTTCAAGACTCTTACGTCCCAAGTTACGAACTTTCATCATTTCTGCTTCTGATTTTTCAGTCAAATCGTAAACAGTATTAATGCCAGCACGTTTCAAACAGTTATATGAACGAACTGAAAGATCTAATTCTTCGATCGTACGTTCTAAAATGCGATCATCAGAAGTTGTATCTACTTCCTTCATAACATCTGTTGCAATAGCAATTTCAGTTAAGTTTGTGAATAGATTTAGGTGTTCTGTCAAAATACGAGCAGACAAACCTAAGGCATCTTCTGGAATGATTGTCCCATTTGTCAAAATTTCAAGGGTTAGCTTGTCAAAGCCATCGTTGCTACCAACGCGTGCTGGTTCAACTTGGTAATTGACTTTAGTCACTGGCGTATAGATTGAATCTACAGCAAGCGTTCCCACTGGTGCATCATCTTTTTTGTTTTGATCAGCTGGAACATAGCCACGTCCACTGTTTACAGTAAGCGTCGCTTTCAAAGATGCTCCCTCTCCGATTGTAAATAGATAATGATCAGGGTTTACAATTTCGATGTCACTATCAGTAAGAATATCTCCAGCAGTTACTTCTGCAGGTCCTTCTACATCAAGTTCAATAATCTTTTCGTCTTGGACGTAAGATTTAACGGCGATTCCTTTAACGTTAAGAATAATTTGCATAACGTCTTCACGGACTCCTGGAACGGTATCAAATTCGTGGAGTACACCTTCAATGTTGATTGAAGTGACAGCTGCACCTGGAAGTGAAGCCAGAAGTACACGACGAAGTGAGTTTCCAAGTGTTGTACCATAGCCACGTTCAAGTGGTTCTACGACAAACACGCCATAATCTTTGTTTTCATCAATTTTTGTTATATTTGGTTTTTCAAACTCAATCATTTGCTATACTCCCTCTTAAACGAAAAGCTGTGTAATTGTTGATGATTATACACGGCGACGTTTTGGAGGACGAGCACCATTGTGTGGTACAGGAGTTACATCGCGGATTGCAGTTACTTCAAGACCAGCAGCAGCAAGTGCACGAATAGCAGACTCACGACCTGAACCAGGACCTTTAACAGTTACTTCAACAGATTTAAGTCCGTGTTCTTGAGCAGCTTTTGCAGCAGCTTCTGATGCCATTTGAGCAGCAAATGGTGTAGATTTACGAGAACCTTTAAATCCAAGTGCACCTGCAGATGACCAAGCGATTGCGTTACCATGCACATCAGTAATCATAACAATTGTGTTGTTAAATGTAGCGTGAATATGAGCAATACCAGATTCGATATTCTTTTTCACACGACGTTTACGTGTTGGTTTAGCCAAGATTTTTACCTCCTTATTTTATTTTATTTTTTCTTACCTGCAATCGCAACAGCTTTACCTTTACGAGTGCGAGCATTGTTTTTAGTGTTTTGTCCACGAACTGGAAGTCCACGACGGTGACGGATACCACGGTATGAACCGATTTCCATCAAGCGTTTGATGTTCAAGTTTACTTCACGACGAAGGTCACCTTCAACTTTGATTGCGTCAACTTCACGACGGATAGCATCTTCTTGATCTGGTGTAAGATCGCGAACACGAATATCTTCAGAAACGCCTGCAGCAGCAAGGATTTTCTTAGATGTTGGAAGTCCGATACCGTACACATAAGTCAATGAAATTACTACACGTTTGTCATTTGGAATGTCAACTCCAGCAATACGAGCCATGTTTTCTCCTTTCTATCTTATCCTTGACGTTGTTTGTGTTTTGGATTTGCTGGGCAAATTACCATAACACGACCATTACGACGAATTACTTTACAGTATTCGCAAATTGGTTTGACCGATGGTCTTACTTTCATTTTTATCCCTCCAAGTTTTTCGATTATTTAAAGCGGTATGTGATACGTCCACGTGTCAAATCGTACGGACTCATCTCCACTGTAACACGATCTCCCGCTAAAATACGAATATAGTTTTTACGAATTTTACCAGAAACTGTTGCTAAAATCTGATGTCCATTTTCAAGTTCAACCGTAAACATAGCATTCGGCATTGTATCGACTACTTTGCCTTCTACTTCAATCACATCGTCTTTTGCCACGCAAAAGTACCTCCATAAATTTCGATTCATTCCTCTGAGCACAGAGGTAACAATTATAAGTCAGACTAACTAATTGTAACACTAGTTGTCCAATATTGCAAGCATGAAAAACGCTTTTATTTCAAATTTGACAAGACTTTTTCAATGTCTGAAAATACATCATTGATATCTTGGTTCCCTTGGATGTCATGTACGAGTCCTTTTGAACGATAAAATTCAATGATTGGTTCACCTTGGGCAATATTAACATCCAAACGACGTTTTACTGTCTCAGGTTTATCATCTTCACGTTGGTAGTAATCTTCCTCTTTGTAATCAACTGGTGGATTGAATACTTTATGGAAAGTTTCTCCAGTTTGACGATGAATGATACGTCCGCTCAAACGCTCTAAAAGACTGTCTGGATTTACTTCGATGTTGATAACACCTTCAAGCTCAATACCAAGTTCAGCCAATGTTTTATCTAAAGCATGAGCTTGCTCAATGGTACGTGGATATCCGTCTAACAAGAAACCTGTTTCTTTAATATCATCTTGAGCAAGGCGTTCTTTTACAATTCCATTGGTTACTTCATCTGGTACCAACTCACCTTTATCAATGTATGATTTTGCAAGCACACCCATTTCAGTTTGGTTAGCCATCGCTGCGCGGAACATATCTCCAGTGGAGATATGCGCTACGTGAAACTCTTCAACGATTTTAGCTGCTTGAGTTCCTTTACCTGCTCCAGGCAACCCCATAATTAAAAGATTCATGATGAATTCTCCTTATTTTGTTTTTAAATGGAAGCAGGAGCGAATTCCTATTTCCATTTAAAAACAAAATAGAAGGCTGACAAAGTCAACCTTATTCTATTCTGTTGTTGTGTCCATAAATCCGACATACTTACGTTTTAATAAGTAGCCTTCTAATTGTTTCATTCCCTCAATACCTGTTGAAATAATGATTAACAAACTAGTTCCTCCAAGAGCAACTGCATCTGTCAAACCAAATAAATCTCGAGCTAGGATTGGAATGATGGTAATAAAGCCAAGGAATACTGATCCGACGCTTGCTAAACGACGTAGCAAACGAGACATAAACTCTTCTGTCCCCTTACCAGGGCGGACGCCTGGGATATAGGCACCACTCTTTTGAAGGTTTTCTGCCGTTTTTTCAGGATTGATCTGAACAAACGTGTAGAAGAAGGTGAAGAGAATGATCAATAAGGCATACATTGCCACACCAGTTGGTGTGTTTGTAGCCAACATGGCTTGAGCTGTTTTCACCCATCCTGCATTGTAACCCATAGCGCTAATCACTTGGAAAATTGCAGCAGGCGCTGCTGTAATCGAACTAGCGAAGATGACAGGAATAACTCCTGCTGGGTTTACTTTCAAAGGTAGGTAAGAACTTGATGGAGCTCCTTGTGCAATCTTTGTATATTGGATTGGAATCTTGTATTGTGCTTGCTCCACAAAGGTTGTAAAGTAAACAATAACCAAGACAGCAAGGATTAATACCCCAACAAAAATGAGGGAATTGGTCATTTGACCAGAACGAACATTCACAAATGCATTTTCATAGATTTCTTTAATCATCTCAGGAATTGATGACACAATCCCTGCAAAGATAATCATTGAAACACCATTACCGTACCCTTTATCTGTGATTTGTTCTCCAAGCCAAGTCACAATCATGGAACCGGTCGTCAGAATCGCACCGATTAATAGATAGGTCTTGGTATTTGGAGTTGCGACTAATTTCGCCTGAGACAAAGTGTGGAAGGTGGCTGTAATCCCGATGGATTGAACAAAGGCTAGAACCAAAGAAATATAGCGTGTTGCTTGGTTGAGCTTTCTTCGACCAACTTCCCCTTGTTTGCCCCATTCAACAAACTTAGGCAACAGATCCATTTGCAAAAGTTGCACGACGATCGAAGCTGTAATGTATGGGCTAACCCCTAATGCGAAAACTGAGAAGTTCCTCATGGCATTCCCAGAAACCAAACTGAGCATGTTCAAGAAGGACACATCTTGAAGGTTGTTCAGAATTTTCGCATTTACACCAGGCACTGTAATCGTGGTCCCAATGCGGAAAACAAGAATGATGAAGATCGTAAATAAAATCTTCGACCGTACTTGTTTCACCTTAAATGCATCTTTTAATAATTTAAAAAACATAGGTCACCTCACTTAGATGACTTCAACTGAACCACCTTTAGCAGTGATAGCTTCTTCAGCTGATTTAGAGAATTTAGCTGCTTTAACAGTCAACTTCTTAGTCAATTCTCCGTTACCAAGAATTTTGATACCTGATTTTTCAGCTTTTACAATTCCTGATTCTACAAGTACTACTGGAGTTACTTCAGCACCATCTTCAAAGGCGTTCAATTGATCAAGGTTCACAATAGCATATTCTTTAGCGTTGATGTTTGTAAATCCACGTTTTGGAAGACGACGGAACAATGGAGTTTGTCCACCTTCAAAACCAAGACGTACACCGCCACCGCTACGAGCTTTTTGACCTTTTTGACCACGGCCAGAAGTTTTACCATTACCAGATGAAGTACCACGACCAACACGGTTGCGGACTTTACGTGAACCTGTAGCAGGTTGTAATTCATGAAGTTTCATTATTTATTTTCTCCTCTTTTGTAAATTGCTAACGCATGTAATCAGGAAAAGGTGTCCTAACTACAAACTCGCCTATACTTATATTTAGTTTTAGGGGATGAGAACTTCTCATACCCCTGAAAACTTTGTTTCTATTTTAAATAGATTATTTTACTTCTTCAACTGTTACCAAGTGAGATACAGCAGTGATCATACCACGTACTGCTGGGTTATCTTCTTTAATAACAGAGCTGTTCAATTTGCCAAGTCCAAGTGCTACAACAGTTTTACGTTGTGACGGGATGCGTCCGATTGGAGACTTAGTCAAAGTAATTTTAATTTGAGCCATTTGAATCTCCTTTCTTAAGCCAAGTCAGAAACTGAAATACCACGAAGGGCAGCAACTTCATCAGCGCGTTTCAATTGTGCCAAACCGTTAACAGTTGCACGAACGATGTTGATTGGAGTGTTTGATCCAAGTGATTTAGATGTAACATCTGCAATACCTGCCAATTCGACAACGGCACGAACTGCTCCACCTGCAGCAACCCCAGCCCCTTCGATAGCTGGTTTCAACAATACACGAGCTCCACCAAATACTGATGTTACTTCGTGTGGAATTGTTGTTCCAACCATAGGAACTTCGATCAAGTTTTTCTTAGCATCTTCAACAGCCTTACGGATTGCTTCTGGAACTTCTTGAGCTTTACCAGTACCAAATCCAACACGGCCATTACGGTCACCAACAACTACAAGAGCTGCAAAACGAAGACGACGTCCACCTTTAACAACTTTTGTTACACGGTTGATGGCAACTACGCGTTCTTCAAGTTCAACTGCATTATCTTTAAATGCCATTTTCTAGTGTCCTCCTATTAGAATTTCAATCCGTTTTCACGAGCTGCATCAGCCAAAGCTTTAACACGTCCGTGATATAGATATCCACCGCGGTCGAACACCACTTCAGAAATACCTTTAGCAACTGCACGTTCAGCAACAAGTTTGCCGACAACAACGGCTTGTTCAGTTTTAGTTCCTTTTGAAACTTCTTTGTCAAGAGTTGAAGCGCTTGCGAGCGTTACACCCGCTACGTCATCAATTACTTGAGCGTAGATGCCTGTATTAGAACGGAATACGTTCAAACGTGGGCGATCAGCAGTTCCAGAGAGTTTTCCGCGAACGCGACGGTGGCGTTTTTGACGGATTTTGTTTTTATCTGGTTTCGAAATCACAATTTTCACCTCTTAATTTTAAAATCATGTGCTAAGCACTGAGTTGGTAAGATGAAGTTTGGTTGAAAAACAACCAAACTACATTATTTACCTGTTTTACCTTCTTTGCGGCGAACGTATTCACCAACATAACGGATCCCTTTACCTTTGTATGGTTCAGGTGAACGAAGGCTACGTACATAAGCAGCTGTTTGACCAACTACTTCTTTTGAAATTCCGCTAACAACGATTGTTGTTGGGTTTGGAAGTTCAAAAGTAATTCCTTCTGGAGCTTCAACTTCGTCTGGGTGTGATTTACCAACAGCCAAAACAAGTTTTGATCCTTGAAGTTGTGCACGGTATCCAACCCCGCGCATTTCAAGTTCTTTCTTGAATCCTTCTGATACACCAGTAACCATGTTGTTCAAAAGGGCACGAGTTGTTCCGTGGATTGTTTTCATTTCTTTTGAATCGTTTGGACGGTGAAGTGTTACTTCAGTACCTTCCACACGGATTTCAATATCTTTTGAGAACGTACGAGTAAGTTCTCCTTTAGGTCCTTTTACAGTTACAACGTTGTCATTGTTAGTGATTTCAACACCAGCAGGCAACACGATAACTTTATTACCAATACGTGACATGTTTTTTATTCTCCTGTTAAATTGTCAGGCCTTTGCGGGCCAGTTTTCACGGGGTTTAAATCTTTCTGATTTAAAAGTTAATGTTTAGGTCTCATTTTCTAAGTGAATCGAGGCATTGTCTCACAGACATAACTTTGGGTTAGACAAGAGACAACAACGAAGAGTCACAACGAAATTGGGAGCTAAATATTACCAAACGTAAGCGATAACTTCCCCACCAACGTTCTTTTGGCGTGCTTCTTTATCAGTAAGCAAACCTTCAGAAGTTGAAAGGATAGCAATTCCAAGTCCGTTAAGAACTTTTGGAAGATCTTCACGTTTTTTGTAAACACGCAAACCTGGTTTAGATACACGTTTCAAGTTTGTGATAACTTTTTCACCGTTTTGTCCATATTTCAAGAATACACGGATGATACCTTGTTTGTCATCTTCGATGAATTCAACGTTTTTTACAAAACCTTCGCGTTTAAGGATTTCAGCAATCCCTTTTTTGATGTTTGATGCAGGTACTTCAAGTACTTCGTGTTTTGCTTGGTTAGCGTTACGAATACGTGTAAGGAAGTCTGCGATTGGGTCAGTCATAACCATTATAATTTCTCCTCTTACTAGTAGTTTGCAAGTTGCACTTGCTAGTTAATACATGATACAGAGAGCGTAACAGCGAGAGCAAAAATAGGCAATTTGATGCAGGAGCGATGCTCCAAAGAAAATTGGTCTTTTTTGCCAAAGCTGTAGCTCGTGTTCAAATTGGCAAGCCCAACTGAACCCGGGCTAAACTCTGTGTGAAAAAGATAAACTTTCCTAGAAACTAAAGTTTCTTCGTCAAGTTTCCTATTTTCACTTGGAGTTTTAACGCCCTTGATATCTTAAATTACCAAGATGCTTTTGTGACACCTGGGATTTGACCTTTGTATGCCAATTCACGGAAGCAAACACGGCAAAGTTTAAACTTGCGGTAAACTGAGTGTGGACGTCCACAACGTTCACAGCGAGTGTATGCTTGAGTAGAGAACTTCGCTGGGCGTTTGTTCTTAGCAATCATAGATTTTTTAGCCATTAGTTTTACCTCCTATATTATTTTGCAAACGGCATACCGAGGCCAGTAAGCAATGCACGTGATTCTTCGTCTGTGTTCGCTGTAGTTACGATTACGATATCCAAACCACGAGTTTTATCAACATCATCAAAGTTGATTTCTGGGAAGATCAATTGTTCTTTCACACCAAGTGTGTAGTTTCCGCGTCCATCAAATGATTTTGTTGGAACACCATGGAAGTCACGTACACGTGGAAGTGAAACTGTTACCAATTTATCCAAGAATTCGTACATACGTTCACCACGAAGGGTAACTTTTGCACCGATCGCAACACCTTCACGAAGACGGAAGCCGGCGATTGATTTTTTAGCCTTAGTGATCAATGGTTTTTGACCTGAGATCAAAGCAAGCTCTTCAGCAGCTTTTTCAAGGTTCTTAGCATTTGATACTGCATCACCGACACCCATGTTCAAAACGATTTTATCAACTTTTGGCACAGCCATAACTGATGAATAGTTGAACTGTTCAGTCAATGATGGTACTACTTCATTAAGGTATTTTTCTTTTAAACGATTAGCCATTATACTTCTCCTTTCCTTCGTGATTAGTCAAGCACTTCGCCTGATTTTTTGTTGTAGCGAACTTTTTTGCCGTCTACAAATTTGTAGCCAACACGTCCAGCAACACCGTTTTTGTCCAAAACTTGAACGTTAGAAGCATGGATTGGAGCTTCTTTTTCAACGATCGCACCTTGAGGGTTTTCGTTATTTGGACGTTGGTGTTTCTTAATGATGTTTACACCTTCTACAACAACTTTATTTACTTTTGGAAGAGCAGTAAGAACAACAGCTTCTACGCCTTTGTCTTTACCAGCAATAACGCGAACTTTGTCGCCTTTTTTTACAAACATTTTATTCTCCTTTTATTCTTACGCCCGATGGGCACCCTGGCTGAGCCAGGGGACTGTGTTTGTTTTTGATTGATTAAAGTACTTCTGGAGCAAGTGATACGATCTTCATGAATCCACCGTCACGCAATTCACGTGCAACTGGACCAAAGATACGAGTTCCGCGAGGAGTTTTGTCGTCACGGATGATCACTGCTGCATTTTCGTCGAACTTGATGTATGAACCATCTTTACGACGAGCACCTGATTTAGTACGAACGATAACAGCTTTTACAACGTCACCTTTCTTAACCGCACCACCAGGAGTAGCTTGTTTTACAGATGCAACGATTACATCACCGATGCTCGCGAATTTACGTTTTGAACCACCAAGAACTTTGATTGTCAAGATTTCGCGTGCGCCACTGTTGTCAGCGACTTTCAAACGAGTTTCTGTTTGAATCATTTACGTTTTCTCCTTTCAGGTATGATTAGATGATGACCGCTTCTTCAACGACTTCTACAAGACGGAAGCGTTTTGTAGCTGAAAGCGGACGAGTTTCCATGATACGAACGATATCGCCTTCTTTAGCAACATTGTTTTCATCATGAGCTTTGTATTTTTTAGAATAGTTGATACGTTTACCATAGACTGGGTGGTTACGTTTAGTTTCAACTACAACTGTGATTGTTTTGTCCATTTTGTCAGACACAACGCGTCCAACAAGAACTTTACGATTATTGCGTTCCATTGAAATTCTCCTTCCCTAGTCTATTATTTAGCTTCTGATTGAACAGTTTTGATACGAGCGATTTGTTTTTTCACTTCTTTCAAACGTCCAGTTTGTTCCAATTGACCAGCAGCTGCTTGGAAACGAAGTTCAAACAATTCTTTCTTCAATTCATTTTCACGCTTCGCGAGTTCTTCTTGAGAAAGACCACGAAGTTCTTTAACAAATTCTTTTACTTCTGTAAGTTTCATGACCTCTCCTTATTCTGCTTCACGTTTCACAAATTTAGTTTTAACTGGCAATTTGTGGCTAGCAAGACGAAGTGCTTCGCGTGCGATCTCTTCAGATACACCAGCGATTTCGAACATCACTTTACCACGTTTAACTGGTGCTACCCAACCTTCAGGAGCCCCTTTACCAGATCCCATACGTACCCCGATAGCTTTAGCGGTGTATGATTTGTGTGGGAAAATCTTAATCCAAACTTTACCACCACGTTTCATGTAACGAGTCATGGCGATACGAGCAGCTTCGATTTGACGGTTTGTGATCCAGTGGCTAGTTGTAGCTTGAAGACCGTATTCACCGAATGCTACTTCTTTTCCACCTTTTGCTTCACCGCGCATTTTACCACGGAATTCGCGACGGTGTTTTACACGTTTAGGTACTAACATTGGTTATTTACCTCCTTTAGCGTCTTTACGAGCCGGAAGAACTTCACCACGGTAGATCCATACTTTAACACCAAGTTTACCGTAAGTAGTGTCTGCTTCTTCCCAAGCGTAATCGATATCAGCGCGAAGTGTGTGGAGTGGAACAGTTCCTTCAGAGTATCCTTCTGCACGGGCAATATCTGCACCGTTCAAACGACCTGATACTTGAGTTTTGATTCCTTTAGCTCCAGCACGCATAGCACGTTGGATTGCTTGTTTTTGTGCACGACGGAAAGCAACACGTTGTTCCAATTGACGAGCGATTCCTTCACCAACAAGGTGAGCATCCAAGTCAGGACGTTTGATCTCAATGATGTTGATGTGTACTTGTTTACCAGTCAATTTGTTAAGAGCTGCACGAAGTGCATCAACGTTTGCTCCACCTTTACCGATAACCATACCTGGTTTAGCAGTGTGAAGAGAAACGTTAACTTTGTTTACTGCGCGTTCGATTTCAATAGTTGAAACGGCTGCGTCAGCCAATTCTTTTTGAATGAATTTACGGATTGCAAGATCTTCATGAAGGTAATCCGCGTATTCTTTTTCAGCATACCATTTGGCATCCCAATCACGGATGATACCAACACGCATACCAATTGGATGTACTTTTTGACCCACGAGTTTACCTCCTTATTTTTCTGCAACAGCTACTGTGATGTGAGCTGTACGTTTGTTGATTGGTGAAGCTGAACCTTTCGCACGTGGACGGAAACGTTTCATTGTTGGTCCTTCGTTTGCGAATGCTTCAGATACTACCAAGTTAGCTTTTTCCAAACCAAAGTTGTTTTCAGCGTTTGCTACTGCTGAGTTCAACACTTTAAGGATGATCCCTGCAGCTTTGTTTGGTGTGAATGTCAAAATAGCGATGGCATCGGCTACGCTTTTACCACGGATGTTGTCAAGAACAAGACGTGATTTACGAGGTGAAACACGCACTGTACGAGCCATTGCTTTAGCTGAAGTAATTTCTGCCATTTATGTTCTCCTTATTTTCTACGTGTCTTCTTGTCGTCTGCCGCGTGACCTTTGTAAGTACGAGTTGGTGCGAATTCACCAAGCTTGTGACCTACCATGTCTTCTTGGATGTAAACAGGTACATGTTTACGTCCATCATAAACTGCGATAGTGTATCCGATGAAACTTGGGAAGATCGTTGAACGACGTGACCAAGTTTTAATTACTTTTTTCTTTTCGTCGTTTGCTTGAGCTTCAACTTTTTTCATCAAATGCTCATCGACGAAAGGTCCTTTTTTAAGACTACGTCCCATTTTGTAATTTTCTCCTTTAAAATTTAGTACCACAGCGGCTTGCGCTGCTATGCAGCGCTACCGAGCTGGCGGAAAGTGTAAGCTAGTTGCTTATGATTATTTTTGGTTGCGACGACGAACGATAAGTTTGTCAGATTTCGCTTTCTTGTTACGAGTTTTAAGACCAAGCGCAGGTTTACCCCAAGGAGTAGATGGCGCTTTACGTCCAACTGGTGCTTTACCTTCACCACCACCGTGTGGGTGATCATTCGGGTTCATTACAGAACCACGAACTGTAGGGCGAACACCTTTCCAGCGGTTACGTCCCGCTTTACCAAGGTTAACAAGTCCATGTTGTTCGTTTCCGACAACACCAACTGTAGCACGGCAAGTTCCAAGAATCATACGAACTTCGCCTGATTGAAGACGAACAAGTACATATTTACCTTCAGAACCCAATACTTGAGCAGAAGCTCCAGCAGCACGTACCAATTCTCCACCTTTACCAGGTTTCAATTCGATGTTGTGGATCAAAGTACCAACTGGGATGTTAGCAAGTGGAAGAGCATTTCCGACTTTGATATCTGCTTCTGGTCCTGATACGATGCGTTGACCTACTTCAAGACCTTTAGGGGCAATGATGTAAGCTTTCACACCGTCAGTGTAGTGTACAAGCGCGATGTTAGCTGAGCGGTTTGGATCGTATTCGATCGTTTTAACGACTGCTTCAACTCCATCTTTGTTACGTTTGAAATCGATCAAACGGTAATGACGTTTGTGTCCACCACCTTGGTGACGAACAGTGATACGACCGTTGTTGTTACGACCTGCTTTGTTTTTAAGAGAAACAAGCAAAGTTTTCTCAGGTGTGTTTGTTGTGATTTCAGCAAAATCCAAAGAAGTCATATTACGGCGACCGTTTGTTGTTGGTTTATAAACACGAATTCCCACGATATTTCCTCCTTAGATTATTCAGCTTCAGTAGCAAACAACTCGATTGCTTTAGAATCAGCTGCAAGCGTGATGATAGCTTTTTTAGTTTTTGAAGTAAAACCAGTGTAACGTCCAACGCGTTTTGCTTTAGGTTTTACGTTTACAGTGTTCACATTCGCAACTTTTACACCTTCAAACGCAGCTTCAACAGCTTGTTTGATCAAAAGTTTGTGAGCGCGAGTGTCAACTTCGAATACATATTTGCCTGCTTCAAGTTGAGCCATTGACTTTTCAGTGATAACAGGTTTTTTGATAACATCATACAAATTCATTATGCAAGAACCTCCTCGATTTTAGAGATAGCTGCTTGAGTAACAAGAAGTTTGTCACTATTTGCGATGTCAAGAACACTTGCAGTTGTAGCAGTCGCAACTTTCACGTTTGGAAGGTTACGAGCTGAAAGAGCTGCGAATTCATTTCCTTCTTCAAGAATAACAAGGACTTTAGAATCGATGCTCAAAGCTGCAAGAACTTTTGCAAATTCAGCAGTTTTTGGAGCTGTAAATTCAAGAGAATCAACGGCTACAAATTTGTTTTCAGCAACTTTTTCTGAGTAAACAGATTTAAGTGCAAGGCGACGAACTTTTTGAGGAAGTTTGTACGCATAGCTACGTGGAGTTGGTCCGAAGACAATTCCACCACCACGCCATTGTGGAGAGCGGATAGAACCTTGACGAGCACGTCCAGTTCCTTTTTGACGCCATGGTTTGCGTCCGCCACCTGAAACGGCTGAACGGTTTTTAACTGCGTGAGTTCCTTGACGAAGGCTAGCACGTTGGCTGATGATCACATCAAATACAACTGCTTGGTTTGGTTCGATACCAAAGATCGCATCGTTAAGAACAACTTCGCCCGCTTGTTTACCAGTTTGGTCGAATAATGTTACATTTGCCATTTTGACTGTATTCCCCTTTCCTTATTATTTACCAGCTTTAACTGCTGACTTGATAGTGATAAGAGATTTCTTAGCACCTGGTACGTTACCTTTGATAAGGATAACGTTCTTTTCTGGAACAACTTGTACAACTTCAAGGTTTTGAATTGTTACACGATCGCCACCCATACGTCCTGCAAGGTTTTTACCTTTGAATACGCGGTTAGGTGCAACAGGTCCCATAGAACCTGGACGACGGTGATAACGAGAACCGTGAGCCATAGGTCCACGTGATTGTCCGTGGCGTTTGATGACACCTTGGAAACCTTTACCTTTAGAAGTACCAGTTACATCAACAATGTCTCCAGCTTCGAAAGTGTCAACTGTGATTTCAGCACCAACTTCCAAGCCTTCAACGTTTTTGAATTCACGAATGAAGCGCTTAGGAGCCGTGTTAGCTTTTGCTACATGTCCTTTAGCAGGTTTGTTGCTCAATACTTCGCGTTTATCATCGAAACCAACTTGGATAGCGTTGTAACCATCTGTTTCAACAGTTTTAACTTGAAGAACAACGTTTGGAGTTGCTTCGATAACTGTTACAGGGATCAATTCGCCAGCTTCAGTGAAGATTTGAGTCATTCCCACTTTTTTCCCTAAGATTCCTTTTGTCATGAGAAAATAGTTCCTTTTCTATAGTTTTTTATTCAAAAAGTTTTTAACGAGCGTTTTTCATGCTCTTGATCAAGCTTTAGATTAAAGTTTGATTTCTACGTTTACACCACTTGGAAGATCCAATTTCATCAAAGCGTCAACTGTTTTTTGAGTTGGGTTGATGATATCGATCAAACGTTTGTGTGTACGCATTTCGAATTGTTCGCGAGAATCTTTGTATTTGTGAGTCGCACGAATGATTGTATAGAGGCTACGTTCAGTTGGAAGTGGGATTGGACCCGCAACTTGTGCACCTGTACGAGTAGCTGATTCTACGATTTTTGCAGCCGCTGTGTCGAGTGTACGGTGTTCGTACGCTTTCAAACGGATGCGGATTTTTTTGTTTGCCATCTTTTTCTCCTTTTCGTCTATTTAAGATAATAGGCTAGCTCCACAAGAAAACCGACGCGCGTTGCGTGGCAATGCAACCGAGCGTGTCGCAACCTCTTGCATCAAAGCTAATAGCTGTTTTTCACAGCACCATAGTAGTTTAACACAAACAAAGGCCCAATGCAAGGGATTTGAGAAGATTTTTTTCGTTTTTTTAATGAAAGTGTTTTCGAAAAATATAGAATGCTAAAAATGTTGCCATTATATAGAAAAAAGTTCTACTTTTCCGTAGAACTTCAGATTGAAAACAAAGTTATTTTAGAAACTTTCTTTAGGTGAGTACGGACGTCAGCGAACTTCGAAGAAGTTCCATGACTTAGTTTTGAACCTAATGTTTCAAAACTACCGAGTGGTAGAAACAATCATGTTTCTACCACTTTTCTCACAGCAGAAAGTTTCAGTATATGTTTAAATGAATCTTCTAGTATATCATTTTAACCTTTTTTATCATCACTTAAATTGTTTTAGATAAAAAATAGTTTAGCAATGTTCTAAATATTGCTTCTTTGTAGAACTTTTTATTCTTTTTCAATACGAAACTGATCTTGTGATGTATTGACCAGGATATCCGCTTCACCTTCCATAGGTTGGTAGTACTGATGGTATTGTTCTCGTCTGATTTGGTGAGTTCGATAGATGAAGTCTATTTCTCGATTCCGTTGGGCGACATCTCTGCTTAATCGTCTTTCTAGCTCCGTATGATCATCTGTGTAAAAACAAATGGTTTGATCAAACAAAGATTTGGGTAAAAAAGCTACTGACATCCCTTCTACGATGAGAATAGGCTTGTTGCCAGATAATATGTGGCTTGGAGACCATGGCTGATCAATTGTCCGTATATCCATTCCTGCTTGAAGGGCTCGAATATCTCGTTCTAGACTAGCCAATTCATGGGCACTTGACAAACATGCGGTTACTTTTTGGTCCGGTAAGTCTTTTGGCACAACCAATCCTCTTGGGCTTCCAATAATATAGGGATCCGTCTCTAAAAGGTTAACTTTTGTGGGGTCCAATCGCTCACAGAGCGCTCTTGTAAAGGTTGTTTTTCCTGAACCACCATGACCATAGATCCCAAGGGTCTGTAATTCTTTTGCCTGGATCTTTTTTACCAAGGAGTCTACTAGTCTTTCGCGATCCATCCTAGAAATTCCGTCCTGATTTGTTATAGCCATATTTTTCAACGAAATGCTCACGGAATTCTAAGAGATTGTTATCCATGATGGCTTGACGGACCTTCTTCATGAGGTTGATCAAGAAATACAAGTTGTGGTAGCTGGTCAAGCGAATGCCGAAGGTCTCATCTGCCTTGAGGAGGTGGCGAAGATAAGCTCGGGTGTAATTTTTACAAGTGTAGCAATCACATTCAGGATCCAGCGGTGTAAAGTCTTCTGCAAATTGCGCATTTTTCACTACTAGGCGTCCTTGGCTGGTCATACAGGTACCATTTCGCGCAATCCGCGTCGGCAAGACACAGTCAAACATGTCCACTCCACGAATAACGCCATCGATCAGACTATCTGGAGCTCCTACTCCCATGAGATAGCGAGGCTTGTTCTCCGGTAAGAGCGGAGTTGTGAAATCCAGCACCGCATTCATCTCTTCATGGCTTTCCCCAACAGCTAAGCCACCGATGGAATAGCCTGGAAAGTCCATGCTGACCAAATCTTGAGCAGACTGACGGCGCAAGTCTTCAAATCCAGCCCCTTGAACAATCCCGAAAAGACCTTGATCATGAGGACGACGGTGAGCCTTCAGGCCACGTTCTGCCCAACGACTGGTCCGTTCGATTGATTTTTTCACATAATCATAGGGCTGATAGAACTGCGGGCATTCATCAAAGGACATCATGATGTCGCTCCCTAGATTGTTTTGGATGGAGATGGCTTTTTCTGGAGAAAGGAACATCTTCGAGCCGTTGAGGTGGTTTTTAAAGGTTACCCCTTCTTCAGTGATGTTGCGGGTATCCGCTAATGAATAGACCTGGAAGCCTCCACTATCTGTCAAAATCGGCTGATCCCAGTTCATGAACTGGTGCAGTCCTCCTGCTTTTGCGACCAAGTCGTCCCCGGGACGAAGCCAGAGATGGTAGGTGTTGGCCAAGATAATGCCGGAGCCCATTTCCTTGAGTTCTTCTGGCGATTGGGTCTTAACGGTTGCCTGAGTTCCTACAGGCATAAACATTGGGGTCGGGAAGGTCCCGTGAGGGGTGATAATTTCTCCCAGACGAGCACCTGTATGCTTTTCTTTTTTGATTAATCGATATTGAATCGGTGAATCTGTCATGGTTACCTCCGTACTGGGAAAAACAGTCCCAGCCTTCTTATTCCTGTCACAGTTTTCCTGTGAGCACCTGTACGATTGTACCAAATTTTACCGGCTCTGTCACGGACTTATGTTATAATAAAAAGTACTACTATGAAGAGAGTGTCATCTATGAACCTTAAACTGATTCGCCTCCGGGCACGTACCATGCAAGTCCAGCAACCGGGCTTAGCTATCCTTTTTGCTCTTCCGGTCCTGTTGACCATTCTTGCTAACTTCCTCTTAAGTGGGCAAGATCTGGTCGATCTACTACCGGATATGACCTTGCAGCAAGCAAGTATCTACATGATCCAGCGACAGCTCTTTCCTTCCGTCGTCTCCTTTGTCATCTCCATTTTAGTGGTCGGTGCGACTTTTAGCTATTTAGATACGATTAATCCCAAGATTGAACACCGAACACGCGTCTTAGATATCTTTAAACAAGATCGCTTTACCTCTGTATTTGCCACCTTGATTTTGAAGCAAGCCGTCCTCTTTTTATGGGGACTCATCCTCTATGTGGGGAGTCTCATCAGCACCTACGCCAGCATTCGATTTTTGGCGATCTACGATAAGGTGAGCAACCCTAGCACTCTGAGTGCTTCCAGTCCTGAATTTCAATCTCTCATGCAACAAATGCCTCTGATGACTGCTGGCGTCGTACTTGGCCTGATCGGCCTCCTCTTTTACCTGCCACAATACTACAGTCTCAGCTTGGTCGAATTGATCCTCTATGAGCAATTACGAGACGGCGACTACAAGGGAGCCTTTGGAGTCCTTCGCCAAAGTCGTGAAACCATGAAAGGGTTCCGCAGCAATCGCCTAGTGCTCGATCTAACCTTGATTGGTTGGTACTTCTTGAATTACTTCACGCGCGATGTCATCGGCTTTTATACCATGCCTTACTTTATCAACTGCCAAATTGCCTTTTATGATCAAATCAAGCAGATCAAACAAGGGCCGCGCCATTTTACAGGCCATCCAAGCCATGAAACTGAATAAGAGTAAGAAGAAAACCCCAGCAAGCTGGGGTTTTCTTCTATGATCAATTGTTTATCATTTATAAACCGTATAGGGAGTCTCCTAAGATCAGTCGGGTGTGTTCCCGTTTGATACAGCGGTTCATGACGATATCTTCTCGTCCAGCTCCACGAAGGATTTCTTCTGCTTCTTGATTTTCCAGCTCCAATTGTGCCCAGAAAATTTTCGCATCCGTCTCAATAAAATCACGTGCCACATCTGGTAAAAACTCACTGCGACGATATACATCGACGATATCTACTGGGAAAGGGATCTCCTGCAAGCTAGCGTACACCGTTTCTCCAAGGATCTGGCCACCAGCTGCGCGGGGGTTGACAGGAATAATCCGATAGCCCCGCTCTTGCATCTCCTTACTGACACGATGACTGGTCGTATCTTCACGATCAGATAATCCAACTACAGCGATGATCTTGCTCGTTTCTAGGTAATGTTTGATAATGCCATCACTAGGATTGCGAAATGAATAAGCCATAAGAATCTCCTTTTTGTGTTTCTTGTCTTAAGAATTTATATGGTACTGGACGTGCTTGTGCGACTTCCATTTTATTTGGCTTCATACCATGTTTTGCCTTCATTTTCATCGGCTTCAAGTGGTACTGCAAGTTCGATAGCAGATTCCATGGTCTCTTTGACAAGTTCTTTGATCGCTGCCAGTTCATCACTTGGTACTTGCAGAACGATTTCATCGTGCACCTGAAGGAGCATCTTGGTCTTGTATGCTCCTCTTTCTAGCGCTTGGTCCAAGTGGATCATAGCAATTTTCAAGATGTCTGCTGCCGATCCTTGGATGGGTGAGTTGATAGCTGTCCGCTCCGCAAAGCCTCGAACATTGAAGTTGCGAGAATTGATATCTGGAATCTCCCGACGACGCTTGAAGAGGGTCTCCACATAGCCTTTGTCACGCGCTTCCCGTACCACTCTCTCCATATAGTCCTTGATGCCAGGGTAGCGTTTGAAGTAAGTCTCAATGTAGGCCTTGGCTTCTTTTCGACTGATCCCTAGGTTATTAGACAGTCCAAAGTCGGAAATTCCATAAACCACACCGAAGTTTACTGCTTTTGCATTGCGACGGTCGTTCGGCGTCACGTCTTCTGGTTTTTCAATATTGAAAACTCGCATAGCAGTCGATGTATGGATATCTGCCCCATGCTTAAAAGCATCAATCAAATGCTCATCTCCCGAAATATGGGCCAAGACGCGCAATTCGATTTGTGAATAGTCCGAACTCAGCAAGACACTGTTTTCCTCTTCTGGGACAAAGGCTTTACGAATGAGACGACCTTGTTCCAAACGGACAGGAATGTTTTGCAGGTTGGGATCCACACTGGACAAACGGCCTGTCTGCGTCAAATCCTGTACATAGCGGGTATGGATCTTCCCATCTTCCAAAATCCAGTCTTGAAGACCAATGACATAGGTCGATTGGATCTTAGCAATTTGGCGGTATTCAAGAATCTTAGACACAATCGGTGCAATTGGAGCCAGGCGTTCCAAGACATCAACAGCTGTTGAATAGCCGGTTTTGGTCTTCTTCGTATATTCAAGAGGAAGTTCCAATTTTTCAAAGAGGATGACCCCCAATTGTTTTGGAGAATTTATGTTAAATTCCTCTCCAGCAAGCTCATAGATTTCTTGAGTCAAGCGCTCCAAAACCACTTCGTTTTCCGCCTGCATGTCTTCTAGGGTCTGGCGTTCTACCTTAATCCCTGCGATTTCCATCTTGGCCAAAACAGCTGCTAGTGGTTGCTCCATATCATAGAGCAAATCTAGCTGGTCATGGGCTTGCAACTGTTCCACCATGGGCTCTTCGGTATCCAGTAGAACAGCGACTTTCCGTGCCAAATGCTCTAATAGGACCGCCTTCTCTGGGATAGCTTTTTTGACTCCCTTGCCATAAACGACTTCGTCCAGCGGCAGCGCAATCTGACTATAGAGACTCGCAATGGTTGAAATTTCATTGTCCTCTACGGTCGACAAGAGATACTTGGCCAATCGACTGTCAAACGCGGGATTTTGAAGGGAAATGCCCAAGTGGCTGAGCAAGACCTTGGCCCGCTTGAAGTCATAGACCTTGAGGGGCGTTTTTTCGAGAAATTCTTTGAAAATCGGTGTTTGTAAAAGACCAGTATCTGTACTCGCGTAGAGCTGACTTTTGGTCCCCCATGCGAAACCGATGATGGGTTCCGTATGGTAATTGTCCCCAAAAATCTCAAAATGGAAGAAACTATCTTCCGTGAGCATATCTGAAGTGACTTGCTCGACTTCTGTATAGTCAATGGCTACAGGAGCTGCTTCTTCTCCACTGAGATCCAAAGCCTGACGGAGTTGCTTGAAGCCCATCTCCTCATAAAACTTGGCGAGATTTTCTAGATGAGGGCCCGTATAGGTGATATCGTCCAGGCCAATTTCAATAGGCGCATTGGTATCGATGGTTGCGAGAGTCTTAGACAGATAGGCCTGCTCCTTGTCGTTGATGAGGTTTTCCTTCATCTTAGAAGCCTTCATCTCGTCGATATGCTCGTAAATGCCATCGAGAGAGCCGTATTCTAGGAGTAGTTTGATCCCGGTCTTTTCTCCGATCTTTGTGACACCTGGGATATTATCCGACTTATCTCCCATCAAGGCCTTGAGGTCGATAAATTGCTCTGGTGTCAGCCCCATCTTTTCTTTGAGGTAGGATGGAGTGAATTCCTCAAACTCCGCTACCCCTTTTTTAGAGATTTCAACCACCGTATTGTCATCTGTCAGCTGAATCAAATCCTTGTCCCCAGAGACAATGGTCACATCAAATGGCACCGAGCTAGTTTCTGCCATCTTATCTAGCGTCCCAATAATATCATCCGCTTCATACTGGGCCAGCTCATAATGGCGGATTCCCAAATGATCCAGTTGCTCACGAATGAAAGGAAACTGCTCACGGAACTCATCTGGAGTTTTTGCACGGCCCCCTTTGTAGTCGGCATACATCTCTGTCCGGAAGGTCGTCTTTCCTGCATCAAAAGCAACGAGGACATGGGTTGGTTGGATGCGCTCCAATAGATGGCTCAACATGAGGTTAAAGCCATAGACCGCATTGGTATGCAAACCATTGGCATTTTTGAAGCGATCAATTTGATGATAGAGTGCGAAAAAGGCACGAAAAGCGACGGAAGACCCGTCGATGAGTAGTAATTTATTCTTTTTTTCCATAGGCCTATTATACCACGAATCACAAGGTCTCTGGTACATAAAAACTCTACCCTTTCGGGTAGAGCCTTCTTTAGGAGTGTCTTATGAAAAATGAAGAGAAGTGTTTATTCGCCGTAACAAGAACCTTGTTGTGGCAATTTCTTAAAGCGTTTTGGATAATTAACTGAGATTTTCATTTTCTGTACCTCATTTCTTATTGGATGAGTACAGTATACAAGAGAAACCTAAACGATTCCTTATAGAAAGCTTCAAGAAAACTAAAAGCTGAGGCGCAAAACACGCGGTTGTTTTTTGCTGCAAGCTGGTAACTGAAGATGGAGCCCTGTCTCATCTTGGCTCCAAGAAAGGGGCTGATTTTCTCCAAGGAGCTCTAGCTTTTGAATGCGCGCATGAAGAATTCTCGGTTGCTTGAGATCATAGGCGAGAGACGGTAAGGTCAGCTCTTCTATCCTTCCACTTGGTTCCAGCTGGATAGCATAAAGAAAGCCATCACGCATGGTATAGCGGAAATCTTGGCTGGTATAGAGTGGCGCTTCTCCATCTGAGAAGGAACCTTCCTGGGCCTCGGTTGGTCCGTCCGATGACACCCGCCAAGGCCGACTCTGATAAATGGCTTCTCCATTTACCGCCAGCCAGTCCCCGATCTCTGTGAGGATGTCTCGGTCTTGCTCAGGGATGGTACCATCTGCCTTGGGGCCAATATTGAGCAGAAGATTGCCATTTTTTGCCACAACATCAACTAAATTTTGTAGCAATTCCTTACTGGTCTTGTAGGCTAGATCCTGGGTATAGCACCAAGAATTACGGGCGATCGCGGTATCCATTTGCCACGGAAAGGCTTGCGTCTCTCCGTATCCTCCCCGCTCCATCTCAACGATTCCTGAACCGAAAGGGAGGGCATCCTGTTTGTAACAAACAGCCACCTTGCGATCCTCTTGTGCTGCTAGATTGTAATAATAAGCCAAAAAGCGCATCAAGTAGGGACGGAAACTCTCATGCTGGATCCACCAGTCAAAATATAGGAGCTCTGGTTGGTAGTCCCGCACCAGTTCACAGGTTCGCAAAAGCCAATCTTCCAAGAATTCTTTGCTTGGATAAGGCTTGGAAGTCAGATCAAAATGATCCTTGGGCTCTGGCTCCGCTGGCCAATAAAGACTGTCTCTTGGGACTTCCTGCGAAATGTCACTGACGAATTCCTTGCCATGTGAAAAGAAAAACTGGTGCTCTGCCCGGTGAGAAGACGTACAGAAGTGCAGGCCACGTTTTTCTGCTTCCTCCCTCAACTCCCCTAAGACATCTCGTTTCGGCCCCATTTCTAAGCTATTATAAGGCGAGAGAGTAGAGGCATACATCTGAAAACCATCGTGGTGCTCCGCAACTGGGAAAAGATACTGAGCTCCCGCTTTTTGAAAGAGATCTAGCCAAGATGCCGGATCAAATTGATCGGCTGTAAAAAGAGGAATGAGATCCTTGTAGCCAAAGATAGCCTGGTCTCCAAAATGCTCTCGATGATAGTCATAGCAAGGATTCCCTTGGATATACATATTTCGCGAATACCATTCCGAACCAAAGGCAGGTACACTGTAGACGCCCCAGTGGATAAACATTCCAAATTTGGCATCCCGATACCAATCTGGACAGACTTGATGGCTAAGAGAGTCCCAGGTTGGTTCAAAAGGACCTGACTGGATGACTTGATCAATCTCTTCAAGGCTTATCATGCTCTTCTCCTCTTTTCTTGTTACTACCTCTATTGTAACGAGAAAGCCTCGTTTGTAAAGACCAACGAGGGGAATGTTTAAAATAGTAGACAAAGAGCTTGATCTAGGAGAATCAAGCTGATGATGAATGGAATGAAGCTTCTAGCCCTTCACTGCTTGAGAAATAAAACGAGCAATGGCGTCTGTCTCCCCTTGGTGGAGAGCCTTAACGATTTTGGACCCCACAATAACCCCATCTGAGACCTTGTTGAAACGGTGAACATCCTCCATGCTGGAAACTCCAAAACCTGTTAAAACAGGAATAGACGCTATTTCATGTAATTGGGCCAAATGGTGATCCAAATCATCTCGATAGCTACCAGCTTTCCCCGTCACTCCATTGACAGCAACGGCATAGATAAATCCTTCTGCATCTTGGATCAATTTCTTCTGGCGCTCGATTCCTGTGGTTAAGCTCACAAGCGGCACCAAAGCGATGTCTTTATCCACTAATAAAGGCTCTACCAGATCCGCATGCTCATGAGGGAGATCCGGAATAATCACTCCCTTGACCGCTGTTCCTTCTACATCTCTAAAGAAGTTTTCGAGCCCATATTGGAACAAGGGGTTGAAATAGGTCATGATGACCAAAGGAACAGTTGTCTCTAAGTGCTGGATCGTTTGCACCAGTTCCTCTGTCGTCGTCCCATGGGCTAAACTTCGTAGTCCCGCCTCTTCAATCACAGGGCCATCTGCCACCGGATCCGAAAAAGGAATGCCAACCTCAATAGCTGAGACACCAAGCTCCTCCAAAAATTGGATGGTTTCCTGCAAACCTGCTAAGCCTTTTTCATGATCTCCTGCCATAATATAAGGAACAAAGATCCCTTGCTGCTGGTCTTTCAGCTTTTGTAAATGCTCTGTCAAGGTCTTTCCCATCTTACTCTCCCCTCTCTTGTTCTAGGCGGTCTTTGACTTGTACCACATCTTTATCCCCACGACCTGATAAGCAAACGATCATGGATTTTTCAGGCCCCATTTCCTTGGCCAATTTCACCGCATAGGCAATAGCATGGCTCGATTCTAGAGCAGGAATGATCCCTTCTACTTTTGAAAGCAATTGAAAGGCTTCTAGGGCTTCTTTGTCTGTCACTGGCACATAGGTCGCCCGCTTGATGTCATGGAAATAAGAATGCTCTGGCCCAATCCCTGGGTAATCGAGACCTGCTGAAATCGAGAAAGCTTCTAAAATCTGTCCATGCGCATCCTGTAAAACATCCATCAAGGCACCGTGAAGGACTCCCGGACGCCCCTTGGTCAAGGTTGCTGCATGCTGGTCTGTATCTACTCCAAGTCCAGCAGCTTCCGCCCCATACATGGCGACAGACGCATCCTCAACAAAAGGATAAAAGAGCCCAATGGCATTCGATCCGCCTCCTACACAGGCTAGGACGGCATCTGGCAGCGCCCCGTCATTTTGCTCTGCAAATTGGCGTTTAGCTTCCCTCCCAATGACACTTTGAAAATCACGGACAATCTCTGGGAATGGATGAGGTCCTAGAGCAGATCCCATGATATAGTGGGTATCCTCCACATTTGCTACCCAGGCTCTAAGGGCAGCATTGACTGCATCCTTGAGGACACGCGACCCATCTGTTACCGATTGAACCTTGGCGCCCAACAACTCCATCCGAAAGACATTGAGGGCTTGGCGTCTGACATCTTCTTCCCCCATGTAGATGGTACATTCCATATCAAATAAAGCAGCAGCTGTTGCCGTTGCAACACCGTGCTGTCCAGCCCCTGTTTCTGCGATGATCTTCTTTTTACCCATTCGGTGTGCCAGCAAAACCTGTCCTAGGGCATTATTAATTTTATGAGCCCCTGTGTGGTTGAGGTCTTCTCTTTTAAGAAAAATCTTGGCTCCGCCGACATACTTGGTTAGATTCTTAGCGTAATAGAGCGGTGTTTCCCGACCGACATATTGTTTCAGAAGCTGATCCAATTCGGCTTGAAAAGAAGGATCTGCTTGACTTTCTCTGTAGGCTTTTTCTAATTCTAAAACTGCTGTCATCAAGGTTTCAGGGACAAAACGTCCTCCGAACCGCCCGTAAAATCCGTTTTGATCTGGTTGTTTATATGCCATGCTTGACCCTTTCTATAAATCGTTTTATCTTTTCTTGATCTTTTTTTCCATTTGTCTCGATCCCACTGGATACATCCACCGCATAAGGATGAAAGAAGCAAATAGCATCTGCTACATTGTCTACCGTCAAGCCTCCTGCAATAAAGAAGGGCTTTGTAACGTTTTGACTTTCGAGTTCTTGCCAGTTAAAAGTCTCTCCACTTCCTGCTACAGGAGCATCAAAGAGCAGATAATCGGCACCGGTCTCAGGAAGTGCTGCATCTTTCCCCACTTGAACAGCGCGAATCGTTTGTTGGGGAAACTCTTGCAAGATGGCATCATCCATCGATCCATGCACTTGTATCAGGTCCAAGCCCACAACTTGGCAAGCTTGCTCCACTTCTTCTCTTTGTGGTGATACAAAAACACCGACTTTTTGAACCCCCTTTGGAATCCCTGTAGCCAACTCCCGGGCTTGCTCCAGCGTCACTTGCCGTTTGCTTGGTGCAAAGACAAAACCAATGTAGTCTGCACCAGCTTCAACAGCTGTCTGGACAGCTTCTGGAGTGGACAGTCCGCAAATTTTAACCTTTGTCAATCTGCAACTCCTTTACTTTTTCAGCCACATTGTCTGCCTTCATGAGGGCTGTCCCAACGAGAATACCATTAAAATAAGGAGCCAGCATACGCGCGTCTGCTGCTGTGAAAATAGCAGACTCAGAGATGTAGACCGGTTCTTGTTCAAAATTGGTCGCTAATTCAAGGCTAGTATGGAGATCTGTCTCAAAGGTCACCAAGTTGCGATTATTGACCCCTATGATCTGAGCCCCAATCCGGTGAGCAACCTCTAGTTCTGTCAGATTATGGGTCTCCACCAAGACCTCCAGGCCAAGATGGGTCGCAAACTCATAGAGTTCTTTCAGACGAGCCTCTGATAAGGCTGCAACAATCAACAAGATCACGGTCGCCCCTGCATTTCGCGCCCGAATCACTTGTTTTTCATCCACAATAAAATCTTTATTGAGGGTGGGGATACGCACCTGACTAGATATTTCCCGGAGATACTCGATACTGCCCTTGAAAAACACTTCATCGGTCAAGACAGAAATCATCACGGCCCCATTTTCTTCGTAAGTCTTAGCCTGCGCGACGATATCCACATCGACATGAATATCTCCCAGACTCGGGCTAGCCTTTTTCACTTCCGCAATGACCTGAAGCTTTTCTGGATGACTCTTTAGGTAATCATACAAGCGGTAGGTCTCGCGCAAAGGTTGGAGCTCCTCTTCCTTCATCGCAGCCACTTCACGCGCCTTTTCCTTTAGAATCTTTGGCAAGAATTCTTGACTCATTTTTGATACTCCTGTAATAATCTCAATTTCTCAAGGGCAGCCCCACTGGCAATCACTTCACGTGCCAAGGCAATCCCCTCCTTGATAGAATCTACTTTGCCGTTGGCATAAAAACCAAGGCCAGCATTCAAGACAGTCACCTCTAAGAAGGGACTCGCTTCATTCTTCAAGACACTGAGCAAAATTTCCGCATTGCGTTTGGCGTCTCCACCTCGTACTTGATCAATTTCGATGCGCTCCATTCCAATATCTTCTGGTTGAAAGCTGGATAAGGTAACCTGTCCATCTTCCAGAACAGCGAGCTGGGTTTCCCCATCAAGGCCTGCCTCGTCCAAGCCTTGTGGGCCACTCACCACCACTGCGCGTTTTCGACCCAAATTCTTTAGAATCTCCGCCGTACTTTCCAGCATATCTGGACGACTGGTTCCCAATAGCTGGGTTTCTAGAGGAATCGGATTGATAAGAGGACCGGTTAAGTTCATCACTGTTGGAACCCCTAGCGCCAAGCGAGCGGGCATAATATAGCGCATGCCAGGATGCAGGTTTTTAGCAAATAGAAAGACAATCCCCGCCTTTTCAAACACTCGTCCCAAGTCTTCTGGACCCAAATCAAGGTTAATCCCTAGAGCTTCTAATACATCCGCAGAACCAGATTTAGAAGAGATCGAACGATTTCCGTGTTTCGCCATCTTGATGCCACCACCAGCAAGGACGAAGGCAGCTGTTGTTGAAATATTGAAACTATACGAACGATCGCCCCCCGTTCCACAATTGTCCATTGCTCCTTGAACTTCTGTAGGAATAGCGACTGCATAGGCCTGCATCACTTTTGCAATAGCTGTCCGCTCTTCAATAGTTTCTCCCTTCATTTTGAGACCTAGAAGAAGGGCCGTCACCTGTGCTTCTGAAGCACGACCAGCAACGACTTCCTCCATGGCCGCTTCTAACTCTGCACCGCTAAGATCCATGCCTTCTGCTACTTTTGCAAGCACTTGTTTCATCTTCCGCTCCTTGACTAGTTTGACAAAATTTTCGATGGTCTTGAGCCCATCTGGCGTCCCGATACTTTCTGGATGGTATTGAAAACCATAAATCGGTAAGCTGCGGTGTTGAATTCCCATAATGGCTTGATCATCCGTCGTCCGAGAGGTAATGACAAAATCCTCTGGCATGTCTTCAATCGTCAGCGAATGGTAACGCATGACTGGGACTTCTTTTGCGACACCCGCGTATAGAGGAGAGGGAGCTTCTAGCTGTATCTGGCTTTGTTTGCCATGCATGACCTGTGGTGCCAATCCCAAGCGCCCTCCAAAAACTTCCGCAATCGCTTGATGTCCCAGGCAAATCCCCAAGATTGGTTTGACCCCTGCGAAATCTCGGATCATCTCCTCCATCTTGCCCGCATCCTTTGGCCAACCTGGACCTGGAGAAAAGACCAAGGCATCTGCTTCTTGGGCAACCTGGTACAAATCCGGATCATCATTTCGAAGCACCTGGACCTCATCAAATTTTCCGATATACTGTGCTAAATTGTAGGTAAATGAATCGTAATTATCGACTAATAAAATCATCCTTCTTCTCCAATCCTAGTCATTGATTTTGCCTTATTGACGGTTTCTTGGTATTCATTTTCAGCGATCGAATCATAAACAATTCCTGCTCCAGCCTGCACATAAGCCTTCTTATTTTTGAGGATCATGGTTCGAATCGCAATAGCAAAATCGAGATCCCCCGTCACAGAGAGATAGCCAATAGCACCCGCATAGACGCCTCGTTTTTCTTTTTCTGCTTCATAGATTCGCTTCATGGCTCGAATCTTGGGAGCACCCGAAACGGTCCCCGCTGGAAGAGTTGCCTTCAGAGCCTCAATGGAGGCTAGTCCAGGAAGCAATTGACCCTTGACCACACTCGTCAGGTGCATCACATAACGGAAGAACTCCACCTCCATATATTTGGTCACTTCAACCGACCCATTTTGGGCGATACGCCCAATATCGTTTCGCCCTAGATCCACCAACATCCGGTGTTCTGCGACTTCTTTTGGATCCCCTGCCAAATCAGCTGCCAATTGCCGATCAGCCTCTTCATCGATCCCTCTTGGACGCGTGCCAGCAATAGGATTGGTTGTCACCACTCGATCCTTGACCGACACCAGACTTTCTGGACTAGCACCGATAATTTGGTACTCCCCAAAATCATAAAAGTAGAGATAATTCGAAGGGTTGGTCACGCGCAAATTGCGGTAATAATCCAATGGTTTACCTGAAAAATCAGCTGAAAAACGTTGACTAAGCACGCATTGGAACATATCCCCTTTTCGAATATAGTCCCGCGCTAGGGCCACCATTTCCTCAAACTCTTTTTGCTCCAAATGATTGTGGAAATGAAGCGCATGCAGGTCCTTGTCCTGAAACTCTTCTTTTGCAGGTCTTGCCAATTGTGCTAATACTTGCTCCAAGCTCGACGTTTGCTCTGCTTCACTCCGTCCACTATAGAGGTTCTCTTCCACCACATAGACCTTTTCCTTTTTGTGATCAAAAATCACATAGCTCTCATATAAGAAAAAGTGAAGATCTGGTGTGCCGATCGTATCTTCAGGAATGGAACCAATGTTCTCATAGAGGCCAATCAAGTCATAGCCGACAAATCCAATCGCCCCACCGTTAAAAGGAAGCTCTTCAGAAGTTTTCGTTTTGACCGTGATGCGATTCAAAAAGTCCAAAGGATCCTCTTCAACAATTTGATCATTGTAATAGAGGACGCCATTTTCAAACTTGACTTCACTGACTGGCCGATAGGCTACAATTGAAAAACGCGCATTCTCTTTTTCACGAGGGATCGACTCCAAGATCATTTTATGGGGCGCATCCAAACGCATATAAGCCAAAATTGGACTCAACACATCAGCAGATAAAACTTTTTTCATATCAGAAACCTCTCTTCTAGAACTCTTTTATTCTAATAAATTCAACCGCACCTTGGCTTGCTAAGGCGATCACGGTTATCCCACGCTCTATTTCCGCTTTGGGATCAATGTGCACGCTTGCTAAGGCACATAGAAAAGCCCTCACACAAAAACTGTGTGAGGGCGTAGTGTCCGCGGTGCCACCTCTTTTATAGGGAAAAATAGCTGGTCTTTCCCTACATCTCTATCTCCTCTATCAAGGAGTTGCACGGTAAGGGGTGCCAACCGAATTCACATGGGTTAGAATTCATTGATAACAACAGTCCAATTTTCATCAGTCGCTATTGCTTGTTCACAATTCCCACAAGCTCCCTGAAAATAGCTGACTCATTACTTTTCTGTTGCTACCATTATAACCCTTTTTCTTAGAAAGTCAATAAAATTTTTAGTCTTTTTTTATACTTTTTTCTACACTTATTTAATAAAATCAGCTCAAAGAGCCCTAGCGGCCCGTCCTTTTTATCCCAACAATAGGATACTCAATAAAGCTAAAATTGCAGGACCACCTTGGGTCAAGATAATCTTTTTATTGGCTGTCATCGCACCGTAGGCCGCAGCTCCAATAATAAAAAGCACAAAAATTGTAACAACTTCACTATTTTTAGAAACAAACAATCCATACAAGAGAAACACACCAATCAAGGCATTGTATATCCCTTGATTCTTAAATAAAGAGGTCACAGATGGGCGAGCGAGTTCTTCTTTATCCATGTTGAAAACCCGACTTGTGGTATCAGATGTGGTTCTGATGCTCTCCAAATAAAAAATATATAAATGCTCCAGTGCAGCAAGACTTGCTAAAATAATCGTCAGTAATGACATCGTAGATTCTCCTTTTTATTCAACTGTTATTTGTTCAATGCCAGATACTAATTTGTCCAGCAGGTAAGAAAATTGCTCTTGTTCTTGAGCAGTCAAAATCCGACTCATCTGTTCTTTCACCGCTACATGATGGCGAGGGGGATGTTTGACCAAACGATTATAGGCCGTATCCGTCAAATGAATTAAGATTTCCCGCTGGTTCTTTGGATTTCGACTCCGATGGACAAATCCTTCCTTTTCTAATATTTTGAAATGCCGGGTTAAAGCCGCTGGATCAATCTGCAAGCGCTCCTGAACCGCGATCTGATTGCAAGGCGCTTGTTCTAACAAATCCTGCAAGATTTGGTAACGCGTTAAGCTAATCCCTAGGCGCTTTTCAAATAACTGTGTAGTTGATTGATCTGCCAAGCGTAGTTGGTAGAGCAAATCATTTATTTCTGCCATATTCCTTCTCCAAATTATTTTTGATGCATCAATAATTGATTAGTCAATCATAAACTTTTTCTTCCATCCGGGCAAGAAAAAAAGCTGGCACTGTTTTTTCGCACAAAAAAAGCCGCCTGATTGGGCGACTCTTAGGGAGATTATTATGAAAAAGAAAAGTTTTAGGATTTTTCTAAACAAAGTTAGGAGGTCTTTGTTTATGGTTCTATTATAGCGGACATTTCTTAAAGAAAGCTTACGACTTTATTTCAAAATGAAAACAATCTCTTTACAGATTCTTTTCAGCGTTTAAAATAGCTGGAATATCTAGTAAACTTTCCATCTGATAATTACCTTCATAGTCAGACGTCAAGAAATTGATACTCTGAATCTGGCTATTTCTTGCAAAGTCAATATCCAGGCTCCGATCCCCAATATAGTAGATCTTTTCCGGATGCAACCCGTACTTCTTCATCAGATAAATGGCTGCTTCTGGGTTAGGCTTGCGTGCAAAACCACTTTGACTGGTCAAAATCTCTTTAAAAAAAGATTCCAAACCCAAGTCCCGTAGGATGACCAAGGCATTCTCTCCCTTATGGGTATAGACAAATTGTTCTATACCAGCATCCTTCGCCCAGGACAGGACATCACGCGCCCCCTCCATCAGAAGGACCTGGGCATTTTTCTCTGCTAGACTTTCTGCTCGGCGATGATTTAAGTCCGTCACATCCAGTTGATACTCTGCTGCCACCGCTACTAAAAGATCTTGAACCGAATGCTTCAAGATATAGTCTTTAATACTCGCTCGGTCAAACGGAAGCTGATAAGATGCATAAGTCTCCTCAAGACCCGCCAGAATAGCATCATAGGAATCCAGCAAGGTCCCATCCAAATCCCAAATAAAAGCTCGTTTTGTCATTTTCTCTCTCCTACTTTTCGTCTATAAAGCTGACTCAAAAATAGCCAGCGAAAGCCATTATCCAGCAGCGTCCCCGTCCAGACCCCTGGAAGACCCAAGCCAAGGGTTACTCCAAGCAGATAACCGGCTCCAATTCGAATGACCCACATGCCAATGGTCGTTGCATAAAATGGAAGTTTCCCATTTCCTAAGCCTTGCCAAACAGCAGTATAGATGACTGTTCCTGCTGTAAAGGGTGTTCCTAACAAAGAAAAGAGGACAACCGATAGGCTAGCTTCTACCGCTTTCGCATCTTGTGTGTAGAGATGGGTCAGAAGGGTGCCCCCGAAAAAGATACCCAGAGCAATGGGCAACATCAATACAAAGGACAGCCAGTAAGACTGCTTTCGAAGGCGGTCAATCTGCTCAAAATCCCCTTCACCGAGGCTTCGTGCTACGAGCATGACCGTCGCTGTGGCCACTCCAAACACCGGCATGTAGTTAAACTGGGTCAAGGTCTCTCCGATGGCATTTCCGGCGACTGCCTCAGTCCCAAAAGCAACCACGATCGCAATGATCACCACATCTCCAGCTCGCATCATCAGCCGTTCTCCGGCAGCTGGAAGCGCTAAGTTCAAGAGCTTACGATCCAATCCCCAACGAAGGGGGGCAAAGGGTAACTGGACTTTTTGCCACAAGAGGATGACCCCAACCAGACGGGCTAGCACAGTCCCCAAAGCTGCTCCGACAATGCCCCAACCAAAAAGGAAAATAGCCACAGAGGAGAATAAAGCATTCAAAACATTGGTCAACAAGCTGACATACATGGGAATACGTGGATTGTTGGCCACCCGAACCAAGGAGCCCAAGGTCGTCATCAATCCTAAGAGAACAATGGTCCCGCCGACCAAGGAAAGGTAAATCCCCCCACTTTCGGCGACTGCAGCTTCCGTTCCCAACAGCGAAATCATCTGGCGTCCAAACAACAGCGAAGCCCCTCCTAAGAGAGCACTCACCAACAAGGTCACCTTTAGGGACTCTGTCGCATGGTAGGCAATGTGGTCTTGATTTTTTTCACCCAAGCTTTTAGACATGACACTGGCAACTGCTGCACCCAGTGCCAAAAAGATGGCTTGATAGATGGTGATGATGTTTCCTGCGACGGAAACACCTGAAATGGCAACCAAGCCCAGGTGAGCCACTAAATAAGAGTCCACCATGCCCATCAGCATTTGTAAGAAATTTTCACCCATGGCAGGAAGGGCAATGTTTAAGATTTTTTTGTATGAATTCATGAGTATATAAAAGAGCCAAACGGCTCTTTTGATCTTTCTAATAGGGAGAATTACAGTCCCAAGTACTCTTCTACGGCTGCTTGCATGTCTTTAGCAGCTACGCTTGTACGATGGCGAACCGGCGCAGTTTCAAGACCGTCTACAGCCGGTGGCACAGGAACACCTGAGAGGGTGTGCAATTTGGCCAAGGCTTCGAAATCGCCTAGACCTGTCTCGCCCGTCACCGCTTCTACTGCCACAACTGGGAATTTATAAGGACTTGCTGTAGAGGCAATGACTGTTTTAGCAGCATCCCCTGTTTGGGCCCGGTATTTTTGATAAACGGCTGATGCTACAGCTGTATGAGGATCTTCGATGTAATCAGACGCTTCATAGACCCGCTTGATCTCTGCAGCAGTTTCTGCTTCATCTGCGTATGCAGCCGCAAACAAATCTAAGATATCTGCATCAAAGTCGGACAATTGGTATTGACCTGTTGCAACGAGGCTTTCCATCAACTCTTTGGTCTTTGTGGCATCATTGCCTACCAAGTGGAAGATCAAGCGTTCCAAGTTTGAAGAGACCAAGATATCCATCGATGGACTAGTGGTTACTTTGAAGCTGCGTTTCTTATCATAGACACGTGTTGTAAAGAAGTCTGTCAAGACATTGTTCTCGTTTGACGCACAGATCAATTTTCCAACTGGAAGACCGATTTGTTTGGCATAGAAAGCTGCCAAGATATTTCCAAAGTTTCCTGTTGGGACGGTAAAGTTGACTTTTTCTCCCGCTGTGATTTGGCCTGTCTTCACCAATTGCGCATAGGCGTATACGTAATAGACAACCTGAGGCACCAAACGACCAATGTTCATAGAGTTGGCTGATGAGAATTGCATCTTGTTGGCTGCTAATTTTTCACGGAGCGCCACATCATTGAACATATGTTTGACATTGGTTTGGGCATCGTCAAAGTTTCCATCGATCGCGATGACATGGGTATTGTCCCCAGTTTGAGTGGTCATTTGCAATTCTTGCACCTTGCTGACACCGTCTTTTGGATAAAAGACGATAATTTCAGTACCTGGAACATCGGCAAAACCTGCCATGGCAGCTTTACCAGTGTCCCCGGATGTCGCTGTCAAGATGACGATTTTATTTTCCAAACCGTGCTTTTTAGCTGCTGTTGTCATGAAGTAAGGCAAGATCGACAAAGCCATATCTTTAAAGGCAATGGTGGAGCCGTGGAAAAGTTCCAAGTTGTATTGCCCATCGAGTTTGACAAGCGGAGCAATGGCTGGCGTATCAAACTTGCTGTCATAGGCATGAGAAATACAGTAGTCCAATTCTTCTGCCGTAAAGTCATCCAAAAAGGCTGACAAGACAAGCTTAGCCACTTCTTGGTAAGAAGCGTCTTTGAGGGTGTTAAAATCTAGCTCCA
Source organism: Streptococcus sp. 27098_8_12 (assembly GCF_041432115.1). Classification (NCBI taxonomy): domain Bacteria; kingdom Bacillati; phylum Bacillota; class Bacilli; order Lactobacillales; family Streptococcaceae; genus Streptococcus; species Streptococcus sp. 27098_8_12. The sequence continues at coordinate 33,314 of NZ_JAPVZA010000015.1, read as the reverse complement.
CTTGAGGATAATAGACCGGAGTAAACAAGCCGCCATCTGTTGCCAAACCTTGAAGGATGGCTTGACTAGCTGTTACAGTATTTTTTTCGTCTCGTGTTGATTGGTAAACTAATGTCATGACTGTTTCATTCCTTTACTAGTAGTCTTCTCATTATATCATAAATGTCAGAAAATTTAACGGCTTTTCGCCAAATCTTGGCAAAGGTCGGCAAACAGAATCAAAATAAAAGAGAGCAGGAGCAACCATTTTGCCCCTACTCCCAGATAAATCTTGTCTCCCCTTGTCTTTCCCGTTCGATCAAGCCAATCCCAACTCTGCTAAAACAGATGGGAAGTCTTTCTTCAAGCTTTCAAGAGCTACCGTTACTTCTTGACGAGTTTGGTTGTTTTTCACAGTGACTTGACCACTTTCAACCTCACTGCTTCCTAAGGTAATCAAGGTTTTGGCCGCAAAGACATCTGCTGACTTAAATTGTGCCTTAAGCTTACGTCCAAGATAGTCACGTTCTGCCTTGAAACCTTGGACTCGAAGAGCTTGAACCAAGCTAAGCGCTGCTTCATTGGCCTCATCTCCTAGAACGGCAATATAAGCATCTAATCCTTTTTCGATCGGTAATTCAATGCCTTTCTTTTCAAGAACGAGAAGGATCCGTTCCACACCGATACCAAATCCAAAACCAGCTGTCGCAGGGCCACCGAAGTATTCCACCAAACCATCATAGCGACCACCCGCACAGACAGTTAATTCATTGCCTTCAATTTCTGTAATAAACTCAAAAATCGTGTGGTTGTAGTAATCCAAGCCACGCACCATATTGGTATCGATGACATAGGCTACCCCCAAGTCTTCCAACATCCGACGAACCGCATCAAAATGCGCTTGGCTTTCTTCATCTAGATAGTCTAGGATGGAAGGAGCCTGTTCAACCGCCACCTTGTCTTCTTTTTCTTTTGAATCCAAGACACGAAGCGGATTTTCTTCTAAACGACGTTGACTATCCTTAGACAATTGATCCTTCATTGGCAAGAGATAATCAATCAAGGCTTGACGATAAGCCTGACGACTGGCAGGGCTTCCCAAGGTGTTCAAGTGCAAGGTCACATTGTCAATCCCTAATTCTTTCAGGAATTGCGCTGCCATGGCAATGGTTTCGACATCCGTTGCAGGATTGCTTGATCCAAAGCATTCTACCCCAATTTGGTGGAATTGACGCAAACGACCTGCTTGAGGACGCTCGTAGCGGAACATTGGGCCTATGTAATAGAACTTACTTGGTTTTTGTACCTCAGGCGCAAAGAGTTTATTTTCTACATACGAGCGGACAACAGGAGCTGTTCCTTCTGGACGAAGCGTGATATGACGGTCTCCCTTGTCATAGAAGTCATACATTTCTTTGGTAACGATATCCGTCGTATCCCCTACTGAACGGCTGATGACTTCATAATGTTCGAAGATCGGTGTGCGGATTTCATCATAATTGTATCGCGCAAAGACCTTGCGTGCAAAGCCTTCTACATATTGCCATTTCGCTGAATCGCCAGGAAGGATATCCTGGGTCCCTTTTGGTTTTTGTAATTTCATAGCCTTCATCCTTTGTCTTACTTTTGCCTCTATTTTACCACAAATTCGAAGAGAAATGGAGGCTGGACCGCATTTCCTTTGTCCCACACGTTTAAATCATCGTTCTCTTCTTGCCTTATCAGCCGAATTATGAGAAAATGGAAGCCATACTACACTGAAAGGATCTTGCGATGAGAGAGGATATCAAAATCAATGACCGCGCCCTCGCACTAGAGAAGTCGTTAATCGAAAAATTGGAGCTTGTATTTGATACCGATGTTGAGTTAGATGTCTATAACCTAGGACTGATCTACGAGATCCATCTAGATGAAGCCGGTACTTGCAAGGTGGTCATGACCTTCACCGATACGGCTTGTAGCTGTGCTGAGAGCCTTCCGATTGAAATCGTCGCTCGCCTAAAAGAAATTGAGGGGATCGAAGATGTCAAGGTTGAAGTGACTTGGTCACCCGCTTGGAAAATTACACGAATCAGCCGATACGGGCGCATCGCCCTTGGCCTTCCGCCACGATAATAAGCATTGCCTTTTTAAAAATGTAGTCAACTAATGAAGGAATGCCTCTTTGGAAATCCAATCCACAATAAAAAAACGAGGAACACCAGCTCTGCCATCAGAGTTTGTTCCTCGTTTTTTATGATGATTAAATCCATTAAACTTTTTCAACACCAGAACAAACTAAGCCTCGTCAGCTTTTGGTTCTGGAAGAATTTGATACAACACGATTCCTAGAATCGTTGAAGTTGCCACACCCGTGATTTGAAGACCACCGAGGTCAATCATCAAACCACCGATCCCTGATACCAAGATCACACTAGCAATCAAGAGATTCTTTTTATTATCAAAATCAATCTTATGTTCAACTAAAATTTTCAAACCGCTAGCAGCGATAACCCCAAAGAGGGCAATAGACAACCCTCCCAATACAGGAGTTGGAATAGAGTGCAAGAGTGCTGATAGCTTCCCAATAAAGCTCATGACAACCGCAATCACTGCTGCGCCTGAAATAACATAAACTGAGTAGACCTTACTAAGGGCCATAACCCCAATGTTTTCCCCATAAGAGGTTACTGGAGGAGCTCCAAAGAATCCGGCAATAATCTGTGCCAAACCATCACCAGTAAGCGTATGGTCAAGCCCTGGATCCTTGAAGTAATCACGTTCCGTCAAACTATTTAAAACCATGAGGTGACCAAAATGTTCCGTCATGGTCACAAAGGCAATCGGAGCCATGGTCAAAATCGCACTTGGATAGAGCTTAAAGCTATAATCCACAAATGGAATGTCAAAGTTTGGAACTTGAATCCAATGCGCCGCACTGACCTCTGAGAAATCGATAAAACTATGTCCTGTCAGCAAACCAAGAGCCACTGAGAAAATATAGCCCACAATTAATCCAAGTAAAATTGGGACGACACCGACAATCTTCTTGCCATACATATTAAATAGAATAACTGCAAAGAGGGTCACCATCGAAATCAATAGAGCATAGCCGCTATAGCTTTTATTTAAGGTTGTCGCATCAGTGACGGCATTCTTCGCAAGACTCAAACCAATTACCATGATAATGGGACCAACCACGATTGGTGGAAGGACCTTATTAATCCAGTCTTTCCCCGCATGCTTAACAATCAGAGCCACAAACAAGTAGACCAAACCACCCGCCATGGCACCTTGCGCAACTGCCGCGATCCCATCTGTTTTCATCAACATCTGCATAGCAGCAATATAAGCAAAACTGGACCCCATGTAGGCAGGAATCTTATACTTGGTCACTGTCAAGTGAGCCAAAGTTCCCAAACCAGATGAGAAGAGGGCGATGGCAGGATCAATTCCAACCAAAATCGGCACCAGCACTGTCGCCCCAAACATGGCAAACAAATGCTGAAATGACAAACCAAGCAATAAACCAGGTTTTGGCATATCAGATACATCATATTTTACATTATTCACGATCGTAAAAACCTCCTAAAATTCAGATGCAACGGCTTGTAGCTGGACAAAAATATCTACCTTCGATGAGCAAATTGTAAGCGAGCGCTTCATGCTCCATCATCGGCGATTTCTTTTTTATCAAACCACTTTTCAATATACAAAAAAATCCCCCACAACAAGGAGATACACAAAATATAGGCTGGTCTTCCCAGGCCTTTCATTTCCATAGCTCCTTGCCTGCCTCTCTGGACAGTATTAAAGGATTGATTCGATTAGTCACAATTATAGCAAATTATAGACGGATTTACAAGAAAAAATGACAGATGATACACTCAAATCCCCCAAAAAGTAATATTCATACGTTTCAGCGACAGGGTCGAAAATAGCCACTTTGAGCCAAAAAAGAGGCTGGACAAAAGTCCCAGCCTCTCAATTATTTTTGGATTGTCGAGCAAGACGCAGTGGTTGAGTGGAGGTGGGACGACGAAATCGAATTCTAACGAATTACCGATTTCTGTCCCACTCTCTCTTTGGACAAAGTCGTCCTTGTAATTACTGTTTACCAGACTGTTCCATATTCCAGAAGTCGGTCACGGCACCACGTGATGCTGAAGAAACGATATGGGCGTATTTACCCAGAACCCCACGGCTATAGAGTGGTGGCAAGGTTGTTTCAGCCTTGCGTTTTGCTAACTCTTCGTCTGAAACGTGCATGGTGATTTCTTTGGTATCTTGGTCAACTGTCACCATGTCCCCTGTGTGGAGGTAGGCGATTGGGCCACCAACCTGAGCTTCAGGTGCGATGTGTCCGACAACGAGACCGTAAGTCCCACCTGAGAAGCGTCCGTCTGTCAAGAGGGCCACCTTGTCCCCTTGGCCTTTTCCAACGATCATAGATGACAAGGACAGCATTTCCGGCATACCAGGACCACCCTTAGGACCAACGAAACGAACAACAACAACGTCGCCATCCACGATTTCATCTGAAAGAACGGCTTCAATGGCAGCTTCTTCCGAGTCAAAGACCTTAGCAGGACCCGTGATGTTGCGGACCTTCACCCCTGATACTTTGGCAACCGCCCCTTCAGGAGCCAAGTTCCCTTTCAAGATGATCAATGGACCATCCGCACGTTTTGGATTTTCAAGTGGCATGATGACTTTTTGACCTGGTGTCAAATCAGCGAAGGCTTCCAAGTTCTCAGCTACTGTTTTACCAGTACAAGTGATGCGATCCCCGTGAAGGAAACCATTCTTCAGAAGGTATTTCATGACAGCTGGCACACCACCGACATTGTAAAGGTCTTGGAAGACATATTTCCCTGAAGGTTTCAAGTCCGCCAAGTGAGGCACGCGCTCTTGGAAATCGTTGAAGTCTTCCAGCGTCAAGTCCACGTTAGCTGCGTGAGCGATCGCAAGCAAGTGAAGGGTCGCATTGGTGGATCCACCGAGCGCCATGGTCACTGTAATCGCATCTTCAAAGGCTTCGCGAGTCAAGATGTCAGATGGCTTCAGTCCCATTTCCAGCATTTTCACAACTGCACGACCTGCTTCTTCGATATCGGCTTTTTTATCAGCTGATTCAGCAGGGTGAGAAGAGGAACCTGGCAAGCTCATACCAAGGACCTCGATTGCTGTCGCCATTGTATTGGCAGTATACATACCACCACAACCACCAGGGCCAGGGCAGGCATTACACTCAAGATCTTTCACTTCTTCAGCAGTCATATCACCATGGTTCCATTTTCCGATCCCTTCGAAAACAGAAACCAAGTCGATATCTTTTCCATCGAGATTCCCTGGGGCAATAGTCCCACCGTAGGCAAAGATCGCTGGGATATCCATATTGGCAATGGCAATCATCGAACCAGGCATGTTCTTATCACAGCCCCCGATGGCTACAAAGGCATCGACGTTGTGACCACCCATAGCAGCTTCGATAGAATCCGCAATAATATCACGTGACGTCAAGGAGAAGCGCATCCCTGGTGTCCCCATAGCGATCCCGTCCGCAACCGTAATGGTGCCAAATTGGACCGGCCAAGCACCTGCATCTTTCACACCTTCTTTGGCCAATTTTCCAAAATCATGAAGGTGGATGTTACAAGGGGTATTTTCCGCCCATGTCGAAATCACTCCGACAATCGGTTTTTCAAAGCTTTCATCGGTCATTCCCGTCGCGCGAAGCATGGCACGGTTGGGAGATTTTACCATGCTATCGTAGACACTACTACGATGGCGTTTGTCTAATTCTGTCATGTCATTCCTCTCGTTACATTTTTTACCATTATAGCATAAAATAGGCCACAAAGATAGGCATGGACTTTGGAGAAACAGACAATAGAAAAGTTTCTTTCAAAAATTTCAATTTTTTTGTCAAGTAACTTTACTTTACAAAAAACTTTTGTTATACTGTTAAAGTTGATGAAAATCAAACCTAATTGAATTTATATCTTAAAAGGAGAAAAACGAAATGGCAGTACCTGCACGTCGCACATCAAAAGCGAAGAAAAACAAACGTCGTACGCACTACAAAGTAACAGCTCCATCTGTAAACTTTGACGAAGCAACTGGAGATTACTCACGTTCACACCGTGTATCACTTAAAGGATACTACAAAGGACGTAAGATCGCTAAAGCTGCATCAGCTGAATAATAGAAGGGAGATACCATGCGCGTAAATATTACACTTGAACACAAAGAATCTGGTGAACGCTTGTACCTTACTTCTAAAAACAAACGTAACACTCCAGACCGTCTTCAATTGAAGAAATACTCACCAAAACTTCGCAAACACGTCGTGTTTACTGAAGTTAAATAATAGGTCATTACGTTTCAGTAGAAACGAAAAAGCCTTGATTTAACGCGATTCTTGAATTTTCGAATTTCAATGTATTGCAATAAAAATCAACCGAATGACTACATTTTTGACTACATTTTTTGTGAAATAAATTAGATGTTCGGATATATAAGAGACACCCTAGTTCAAATGAACTAGGGTGTTTTTTATAAGCTAAATCAATAATTTTCTTATGTAGATAAATGAATTATTAGATTAGATCATGAGATAATAAACAGGAAGAACTAACTTCACAACAAAATTAAATGTAGTAACCCCTTCAATTTCTAGAAAATTGATTTTGAACTAATGTAGAAATACTGTAGTATAATGGGTTTAAAGAATTCATAGTGAAAAATCAATAAAGTAGGATGGACATATCATGAAAAATTATGAAGATGAAGATTTAAAATTAGATTTAGAAAATTATTTTAAAGAAATTATCCCCCAAAAAGACGTAGAGATTTTTTACTTTAAAGATAAGAAAAAATTTTTAGAACAGTTTAGCCCTTGGCATCAAGATAAAGGTGGCAATCTGATTAATGACTTTATAAAACAAGTTGAGACTTCTAATACAACTGAGGACTTCTCTTGGCTGAAGATTCTACCGGATGACTTAAAAAAAGAAATAGAAAAAGAAGGTAGACATTTAAATATGCGCTACCAAATTCCAACTCATTTTCATGGAGATATAGATACAGCTACTATTTTCCACTGTTTGGAAAATCCTAGAGGCTATTTAGGGGATTATCAAGATAATCAAATTGATAAAGGTCTTGAGGAAACAAGCCTAAAAGGATACTATGGAAAAACCGAGATTTTGATAGCAGATACTGAAAAAAAGAAAACTATTAAAAATATTAAAAAGATCTTAAAAGGATATAAAGAAAAGGAAGTTGATATTAAATCAATTATAGAAAGAAGATATAAATTAAAAAGTATTAAAGACGTTAAAGATATCATTTATAGTAATCAAAGCAATTTAATGAGTGAAATTAAACATATGTTTGAATTAGAATCTAAGTTTGATTTCAAAAACAAGTCTAAAAAAAGTCAAAAAAATCTATTAGAAAATTATTACTATTTAAGAGAGTATTATTCTCAACTCATTCAGAAAAATAAGGTATTAGATTTTATAGAACTGGAAGGAAAGCAAAAGGAAATTGAAAAGATCGCTCAACAAATATGTAATTTAGAAATTTATCCTTTTTCATGTGCTCAACCTGATTTAGGTGAAAATGGCATTGGTGAAAAAATTATTCTCAATTCAGACTTATCTAAGTTGGCTGCGTTCATTGTACTAAGAAGAATATATAAATATTTAAATAATAAGAAATCACAAAAACCAGTTTTTGTTTTTCGTAAATATGATGCAGCATGGGAGAAATTGTTTAGAAAATTATTTAAAGAAGCACAGGATGAAGATTTTGCTAATAAAGTTATGGAAAAACTAGAAAATAATTTCTTTTACTGTCAGTTACGACCAATAGGAGGAGGAATAACCGATGGAAATGTGATATCAGTTCCAAACTATAGAAAATTTATGGATATGAAAGAGTCTGCTTTTGATGAAATTACAAAATTACTACCTCGAATTGATGTAAAAATAATTGAAAAAGATAGCTTATAGCCCAATGGAAAAATTACAAATAAGCAATACGTCTAAAATCAAAAAAGAGCAATATTGCTCTTTTTAATATACGTATAAACTCTCAATCACGGTCTTCTGGAATAAATACATGAATATCAGCTTCATCACTTTGATTCCAATGAATGAATATTCTGCGACCTAATATCTTTTCTTCTATCTTAATTTCTTCAATTTCATAATAAACTTCTTCATTTGCATTAGTACTTTTCTCAAGATAATTTTTCACTTGTTGCTCAAATCTCAACTGTCCAGCATATTCCTTGGAGTTTCGATTTGCTCTAAAATCTTGAGGTGAGATATTGCTTTTATTATTTATACCAAAAAATTGATTGGATTGTGAGTTATTAGCATTACGTTCATCACTTGTAAGTAAATACTTATCAAATGAGTCAGCAATAAAATGACCTCGATCTTTTGTATTCTTACCTGGAATGGATGGGTCATCAGCATTATGACTTCTTTCCTTAACATGGTTAACATTACTTAGAGCAGCAACGAAATAGTTAGTTTTAGGATTTTTTCTAAGTATAATCTTCCACATTATTGGGTTTTCCCGATATATAGGTTCTTGGGTCACTCTCCAATCTATTTCTACTTTCTTCAAAAAATTATAATATTTACCATTTGAAATTGACTGCATTTCCCAATTTTTAAACTCACAGTTCCAATTATCAATGTTCAACTCATCACCATATTGGTTATGAGCAATCGATATCAATGTGATATCTGAGTTACTACTATTTGTTGTCATAATTCATTTTCTCACCTATTATTTATTTTTTATCTTCGTCATTATTGATAGTTTAATATAGCTCACATTAATTCTAAAATCTCTTTTTGTTTATTATCAAAAACTTTTTTTGAATCAATGATTTTTTGGTAAAAATCATATTCAATCTCTGTAAAGTGACAGAATACTTCAGCACACTCAATTAAAATAGGATTTAGTTTTTCTCTTGGGGGCAATCCAACTGAAAATTTAATTTTGTCTCCTTTTTCAAAACATTCTGTCCAAAAAGCCTGATGAAATGCGACTTCAGACAAATGAACATAACCAGATGATTTATTGTAAATTTCTTCAATCTCGGGATAATACTTCGACATCCTTTTCTTAAGATTGGCATCAGTCATCTTTCTATTTTGATTATCTTTCATATTCTTAATAGGTGTACCACTTAATGTTTCTTTAATAAATGATCTTCTGTCCTCTGATATAAAAGCCGCAAAGACTCTCATAAGGTTATCAAGTTGTGTTCGTACTATAATTCCTGCACAAGTCAGATTTCTCGTTCTTAATAAGTTCATTATTCCATCAATAAATTGAACTCGTCTGTTAAGCGCAGAAATAAAAAATAAATCATCTTCAGTAAGATTTTCACCAATAATACCAGCAGCTATTGACTTTGATTCCTCACGATATTCTCTTAATTTATTGAAATATGTCTCTATTTCATTGAAATATTCATCATTTGTCATTACATTTCCTCCTAATTTATCTTTCTAATATGGATTCAATCATTGGTTCAATCCCATTTTCAATCAAGTTATCTATCTTACGCTGAGCAGAAAAGCGCCCAACTTCGTAGGCTACATAGTGTAAAATCTGAGCAGCCACTTCTTTAACATTGAATGAAAATTGTTCCTTTAGAACTCTATAAGAAAGGGTAGCAAAAGAGTCTGCATCTTCAAATCGTTTCAAATATTGCTCATAGTTAGAATGAATCGTCTGAATGATATAAATCGCATGTGTATCATCTAACTTCATAAAGATCATTAAGCTTTCAATAAAAACATTACTTTTTTTTATACATGCTTGACATAACTCTCTTGCTGGCATTTCATAGATATAGTTTTCTATGTCGTCATCAAAAACACCGTTGCTAATTTTTTCCCATATTGTCTTCTTAAAAGCATCGTCGCTTCTAATTCTCAACCATGCATTTAATGCACTCAACATTTCAGTAGCATCTTGATACCTATAATCAGGTTCTAAATTCGTAGCTTTTTCACTAACAGAACGAAGTGAATGAGAAGAAATATTAGGATACTTAGTCATAACAAAATTAATAATACGTCCCAGCGAATACACATCGCTTCGTTTATCGGCATCTTTTAAAAGCATTAATTGCTCTGGTGCGCAATAAAAGAGTTGACCAAAGGAAGTTGTGTCCATTGTTTGATGAGATGTCAGAGTGTTTAGGTTTTTTCCTAAACCAAAATCAGCAATCTTAATTATCCCATTCACGAAAAAAACATTGGTTGGGCTTAAGTCTCTATGCAAAACTCCTTTTTGATGGACAAGAGACATAGTGTGAAGTATCTGGCGTAGTATATTGATTTTGGAATCCCCTGTTAATTCACTTTCTTCAATATAATCAGCCAATGTATAATCAGCTTTTTCCATTGTGTAAGAGTAACTACCACTATCAAAATCATACACTCTGATAACATTTTCAATATCAGAACAAGATTTAGTTATTTCATACTCTCTCTTAAATCTACTTCTCAAAGCCTCACGTCTAACAGATTCCTCATTTAACTTTTTTAACACCAATCCTGTAGATTTTTGGAAATAAATATCAGCGAAGCCCCCTTTCCCAATCTCAACTAAATCTGCATCAATTTCCACTAAATAAAACTCATTCCCCTTTTTTGAGATTTTTAAAGAATAAACAGAACAAATTTTATCTAATTCATTTATTATTTTCTGCTGCTGCTCTAGAGCATCCACTTCGCTTATCTGACGCTCTGTTAAAAGATATTGTTTGCTGAGTATAAGGTTGAAAAATGAATTGATAATACCTCTAGATGAAAAGTCCAACAGCTTGTCATTCACATATATCCATCTTGTAGGAAAACCATGACCATAACTATCTTGAGTATGGAAATGGGTATTGAAAAAAGAAACTAGCTGAGGTCCTGATTTATAAGTAAACAGCTCCATCTCATCCCCACAGAATATCTTTGCTAGTCTTTTGTAAAAATCTGGATTGATCAATAGTTCGTTCTCCTTATAAATGGTAATTCTTTAACTTAATAAATGTAGGCAGTGACATATAATCTACTTTCTCGATTAAACAGAGGGTATCGTCTAGAATAGAAAAAATATAAAATCTATCTTGAAATATAGTTACAAAATAGGTATCAAATTCCTTCGCTTTTAAATCTCTGTATTCAAATAATGATTTGAAATCATAATTTAACGCGCTTACAATAATATCATCCGGATTATCAGTCTCTAGTATATCAATCAGCTCAAACGAATATGGAAAAAATAATAAAAGGTTTTTCTGTTTTTCAAGCATTTTCAACACTTTTATGATATCTCTTTCAATACCATACTTTCTAATATTTAAGGAGTTTCCCCCTAATTGAGTAAGCTCCGATATATCTCTTGTTCTGAATGCCACATGGATCTGAGTAGCTTTTACTTCACCGAATTTATTTTTACTTTCATGAATACCAATTATACCGTCACCATCATTGCTAATACCCGGAGAAAACAAATGACTAGCTTGTAATCTAGTGCTAGATGATAATAATTTAAAGTCTATTTCATAATTTTTCGATATTGCATCACATTGACCATTATTCTCATTTAACGGTTTAGAGAAAAGAGATTGACCTTTTTCTTTAAAATGAGATGACTTATTAAGTAGCTCTAGCAAATAGTTCTCATAATTACAATCAGGTTCTCCGTCAACAAAATTTTTAATAATAGTAGCTGGTGGCAGCAGTTTAAATTTTATTCGTGGATCAATATTAGGGTTTAAATTTTCTTCCATAGTAATTCCTCTATGTTATTATACCATTAATATGTCAAGATTTAGATTTTTGGTAATAATAAACAATTATTTCTAATTAATCAATTATACGTCGTTTAAAAAATTATTAATAACAAAAATAATAAAATTTTCTGGAACAAACTTAATATATTAGAACGTACGAGAGATATCCTAAACATATTAATCACTATGATCTTTTGGTTAGCATTTCATATACTTTTTATTGAATGGCAGCAACACCTTACCTATTTGTTAGACTTTTTTTATTTACTATGATATACTATATATATTAATCTATAAAGTTTTTATTTTATTCATATGACTAGAAAGGAATAATTATGCCCGAAACAAATAAATATCAGTATTGTATAAACAACAATGAAATGCTTGAACTTCACGTACTAGAAGAAGAATTCTACAGAAACAAGCAAGAAACAAAAAACAGGTACAGAGGTCAACTACTATGCCCTGGGTGCCGACAAGTACGATTATCTATAAAAGAGAATAGTAATAATAATAGTATTTATCTTGCTGCTTATCCAAACTCTCATCATTCTGAAAATTGCGAGTATTTACTTAACCCTGCAACTAAACGAGAATTAAAAGTATTCTATGATCAAATTTCTCCTGATAGAGCTGAAAAAATGTTAGAACATATTTTAGAAGACAGAGTAGCTGTGGTAAATCCACCTCATAATCAGAATCTTAATGATGATGTTAACAAAGACGAGGGTGACAACTACAAATTGACAAATGAAAACGGGACTAGAAAATACTTACCTAGAAGGTCATTACAGTTAAGAAAAATGGAAGAATCTGATCATTTAGTAATGTACTATGGAGAATGCAGATTGTTTATAGCGCAAGGTAAGTGGGACAACTTCTATCTGAGAATTTTTCGTAATGATGAAACTACCAATTTTCTATGTAGTCTAAAAATTCCAAAAAATGTTTTCAATTACTTATCAGATGAAATTAATTTTATTCCTTGTGAAAAAGATTTAGATGTAAATAACTCTATGGAAAATTCCGTTCTTGCAAGAATAGCTTTTATCTCTACAATTGAGAAAAAATCGTCATTTTTTGATGGAAAAATAACCCATTCTAAGCTATTAAAGGTAATTCAACTATAAATTTAACTTCTTCATAAAATCCTGTAGCAACTATTCTTATAGTTGCTATTTTTCTGATATAAATAGCAATAATATGAAGTATCTAAGTATGGTATAATAGTAACAAAAAAACAGTTATTGTTAGCTTTTTATCTGCTATCAATTTAATACCAGTTTTTATTTCAAAACGGAGAAATTAAATGACTTTTGATAATTTAGTACATCAAATTAATGAACTTGCTGAAACTCAAAGAGACCGGGGGACATATTTTGAGTATCTAGCACGTGCATACTTTCAAAATGAACCCACATACAAAAATGAATTCAAGAATGTATGGATGCTAGCTAATGTTCCAGAGGAATATGGGATTCCCAAAGTTGATCTCGGAGTAGATTTAGTTGCTGAAAAGTATACTGGTGAATTGGTGGCAATTCAGGCAAAATTCTATAACCATACAATACAAAAATCTAATATTGATTCTTTTTTAGGGGAACTTGGGAAAGACTATTATGAATCAGGTATTATTGTTGCTTCGACTGATAAATGGGGCAAAAATGCTGAGAAAGCTCTAGCAGATCGTAGTGATGTTATTCGTATTGGTCTTTCAGATCTTAGAAATTCTCAGATTGATTGGTCAAAATTCTCTTTTGAATCACCAGAAGTAGTCACTGTTAAAGCTAAAAAGAAATTAAGATATTATCAAGAAAGTGCGATTCAGTCTGCATTGAATCATTTTAGAGAAAATGATCGTGGACAACTTATAATGGCTCCAGGAACAGGTAAGACTTTTACAAGTTTAAAAATTGCTGAAGCAATGGCAGAGGAAGCGAAAAAAGAACAATATACTATTCTTTATTTAGTACCAAGTATTCAACTTCTTACTCAAACATTGAGAGGTTGGAATAATGATACAGAAATGACCATGTCTTCTATGGCAGTTACTAGCGATAGAAATGCAAGTCGTGGTAGTGTCAAGCAAGATGAGTCCAATATAGCTATCAAAGCCAGTGACATTGGATATCCAGCAACAACTTCTTCAAAAAAGGTTGTTGAGAACTATTTGGAATTAATGACTAGACCCAAAAAAGAACTATTAGTTGTTTTTGGAACTTACCAGTCAATTGACGTTCTTGGAAAAGCTCAAAAGGACGGTTTCCCAGAATTCGATTTGATTATTGCAGATGAAGCTCACCGAACTACAGGAGCAAAAGCTTTAGGAGATGAAGCATCAGCGTTTACGAAGGTACATAGTAACCTAAATGTAAAGGGGACAAAGCGCCTTTACCAAACAGCAACACCAAAATTATATGGTACTGATGCTAAGAAAAAAGCTGAAGAAAATTCAATTGTTATTTCTAGTATGGATGATGAAAGCTTGTACGGCAGTGTGTTCTATCGTTTAGGTTTTGGAGATGCTATTAGTCACGATATCCTAACTGATTATAAACTGATGGTTTTGGCAGTTGATGAAACAGTTGTTCAGAAAGACATGCAAAAATCTCTGGCTGATTCAGAGAATGGGCTAAATATTGATGATGTGGGACGTATCATTGGTGTTTGGAATGGAATGATTAAACGAGAAAGTTTTTCGGATAAAGTTTCTGGAGAACCAATGAAAAGAGCTATAGCCTTCTCACGAACCATTGAAGATAGCAAGCGCCTATCACAACAGTTTGAGAATGTTGTTAATGACTATCTAAATAGTGATGAAGGTTATTCTGTAAATGTTCGTCATGTAGATGGCAGTATGAACGCCCTTGAAAAAAATGAAGCATTAGATTGGTTAGCAAGTAATGATATACCAGAAGATTCAGCACGTATTTTATCAAATGTCCGCTTCCTAACAGAAGGAATTGATGTTCCTAACCTAGATGCTATTATCTTTCTGTCTCCTCGAAAATCCCAAGTGGATATTGTTCAGGCTGTCGGTCGAATCATTCGTAAATTTGAAGGTAAAGATTATGGCTACATTATTTTACCTATTGTAGTTCCTGAGGGCGCAACGCCAGAATCAATTTTAGACAATAATAAAACATACGATGTTATCTGGCAGGTGTTAAACGCATTGCGTTCAGTTGATGAACGCTTTGAAGCAACTATTAATAAACTGGAATTAAACAAACAGAAGCCTAAAAATATCCAAGTTATTGGAGTGGGTGCGGCACCAGACGACCCTAATTTTAATGACGGTTTTGTGAAAGAGCCGACAGTGGCTTATCAGACAGAATTAGAACTAGACTGGGAAGCTGTTGAAGGGGCAATCTATGGTAAAATTGTCCAAAAAGTCGGTGATAGACGTTATCTAGAGGATTGGTCTAAAGATGTAGCTGATATTGCGAGACGTCACATTCAAGGAATTGAGTTCATCTTAGAACAAAATCCTGATAGTAAATCTGCTTTTGAAAAATTTCTTCAAAGCCTTCAACACAATATCAATGAATCAATTGACCAAAGTCAAGCGATTGAGATGTTAGCGCAACACTTAATCACTTTACCAATTTTTGATGCACTCTTTGGAGAATACAGTTTTGTTAAGAACAATCCAGTAAGTTCTGCGATGGAACAAATTGTAGAAGAATTATCACAATTTGGTTTTGAAAAAGAGCAGAAAGAGTTGCAACCATTTTATGATTCGGTTCGTCTACGTGCAGAGGGAATTGATAACGCTCAGGCTAAGCAGAAAATCATTATTACTCTATACGATAAATTCTTTTCTACAGGATTCAAATCAACTACAGAAAGATTAGGTATCGTCTTTACTCCTGTAGAAGTTGTAGATTTTATTGTCAAATCAGTCGATGTAGTCTTGAGAAAGCACTTTGGTAAGACTTTAGCGAGTGAAAATGTTCATATTTTAGATCCATTTACTGGAACTGGAACATTTATCACTAGAACATTGCATTACTTGAAATCACTGATGGATAATGGTGAAATTACCTTTGATGACATTCTAAGAAAATATACACAAGAACTGCATGCAAATGAGATTGTTCTTCTGAGCTATTACATTGCTGCTATCAATATCGAAGCTGTCTTTGATGAAATTAACGGAGATGAACCGTATGTACCATTTGAAGGGATTGTCTTAACGGATACTTTTGAATCAACTGAAACAGAAGATACTCTTGATGATACCTTCTTTGGAACCAATGACAAACGCTTGAAACGCCAACAAGAAAAACCGATCACTGCTATTATAGGTAATCCACCTTATTCTATTGGACAAACAAACGCTAACGATAACAACAAAAATATTTCATATCCTAAATTAGAGCAAAGACTAGAAGAAACATATGTTTCCAGATCTAGTACAACTTTGTCTAAAGGTCTTTATGATTCCTATATTAAAGCCTTCCGTTGGGCATCTGATCGTCTTACAAGTCAAGGAGTGATTGGATTTGTAACGAATGGTAACTATCTTAATACAAATTCAGCTGATGGTTTACGTGCTGGACTTTATGAAGAGTTTAACCATCTTTATATTTTTAATCTCCGTGGTGACCAGAGAACACTAGGAGAACAATCTCGAAGAGAGGGTGGGAAAATCTTTGGCTCGGGTAGTCGTACACCCGTTGCAATTTCAATTCTGGTTAAAGATGGCTCAGATAGTCATGAACTCCATTATTATGATATTGGTGATTATTTATCGCAAAAGGAAAAGTTAAATATTATTGAAAATTTCTCTGATATATCGTACATTACTTGGAATACTATTCAACCAGATGAAAACAACGATTGGCTCAATCAAAGAGACCCGAATTATCAGAAATATACTAAACTTGCTGGAGAAAGTAGAGCTATTTTTACAAATAGTGCAGTCGGTGTAAGTACAAATCGTGACTCATGGGTAATTGGTTTTAATAATAAAGCCACATTGAGTAAAGCAAGAACATTGATAACCAACTATAATAGCGAGGTGGAACGTCTTAGTAAAAGTGCTACAATTGACATCAACCGTAATGAGTCGTTTGTTAAATGGACAAGAAAATTAGAGCAATTATTAGATAAATGCAAATTAATTGAATTTGATGAACAAAACTTAATTCCAATAATGTATAGACCTTTTACTAAAAAATGGATATATTACCAAAATGAAGTTGTGGAAAGCCCAGGACAATGGTACAAAAAGTTTGGTGAAAGTAATAAAGTTATAGTCACTACTGGTCGTGGAGCTTCTAGAGATTTTTCTGCTTTAGTTTCAACTCAAATACCAAATTTAGATTTGCAAGAGAAAGGACAAGGCTTTATGCGTTATGACAATGAAGTTGACGAATTATCATTGTTCCAAAATAACGATAATATGAATCAGGAATTTGCTGATAAGTTAGGTTTAAATTTGGATGACACCTTTGCTTATGTCTATGGGTTACTCAACTCTAAAGAATATCAAGAAAAGTATGCTAACGATTTGAAGAAAGATTTCGCAAGAATTCCAATTGTAAAAAATACAGATAGATATGTTGAAGTTGGTAAAGCTTTAATGGATCTACATCTCAACTATGAAGAGGTTCCTGTTTATGATGGAGTTGAAATTACACCTCTTGTTAATCCGAGCTACAAAGTAACCAAGATGAAATTTGCAAAGAAACGTGATGAAAATGGTAAATCGGTGAATGATTTATCTACAATAATATTTAACAGTGATATCACAATTAGCAATATTCCAAAAAAAGCATATGAATACGTTGTTAATGGTCGCTCGGCTATTGAATGGATAATAGATCAGTATCAAGTTAAAACTGATAAAAAATCTGGAATTACAGATGATCCAAATGACTACAGTGAGGATGAAAAGTATATCTTCAATTTGCTATTGAGAATCATTAATGTATCTGTCCAAACAGTTGATTTAATCAATAGCTTACCTAGATTTGAGGTGGAGGAATAAGAACATGGATTTCTTTTACGACAAAGAAAAAGATTATGAGAAAATTGAATTGCATTATCTATCTAATACAATTTCCTACGGTATAGAGAAAAATGAAGATGGAAATTCTTTTTTTTATGATTCTAACGGAAAACTGGAACTTCCTGACTCTCAAGAAGAACAGCCAAAAGTCTTTACAAAAATTGACTTTCAACGTATGATTAGCGAAAGAATTCACAAAATAGTTTACGGTGAAAAATATTCAAACATTGTTTTTCTAGTAGGTGCAGGAGCATCAGTGACACAAGATTTAAATCCAAATTTTGGAAAGACAGTAAAAATGATTGCTGATGATGTGTTTTTAAAACTAGATAAATCGGATGAATTATATACACTAAAGGAATTGGCTAGTCAATGTAGATACAAAGATGGGAATATATTAGATAAAGAATCTGAGGAAACTGAGACATATAAATTGGCAGACAATTTTAACCTAGAGGATTTCTTATCAACACTATTCCATTATCGACCATATGTACCGGATACAGATAAAGATAAATTTAATAATAGTATCAAAAAGATTTTACAGCTAATTAAAGAAAATACAAACTATTCATATGACAGTAAGGAATTGAAACACGGTACGTTATTAAACTTTTTGTCAAGTCTATCAGGTAAGGAGGGGAATAAGTTTTCGGTTATTACGACAAACTATGATGTTTTAATCGAAGAAGCTGCTGCTGCAAATAATTTTGTTATTTTTGATGGTTTTAATTTCACTCCAATACCGAAGTTTGACAGCAGTATGTTTGAATGGAATCTTGTAAAGGAGGTTCAGAATATCAACACCAGAGAAGTTGAATATAAGGATAAGACATTCAATCTTTTAAAAATACATGGTTCACTTACCTGGGAAAAACAAGATGATGGAACCATTCTGAGAAAAGATAAAGATAGCATAACAGATACAGATAGAATGGTAATGGTCTTTCCAAGTTCTGATAAATATGCCCAAAGTTACCAAGAACCATATTTTGAACTCTTTACAAAATTTCAAGATCTTATAAAACGTCCAAACACCTTGTTAATTTCATCTGGATTCAGTTTCGCGGATGTTCACATTTCCAAAATGATTACTCAGGCATTGAAAAATAACACAAGTTTAAAACTTTTGATTACTGATTTTAATATTGATCCAAATAGAGAGTACAGCAAGGATGAGGGAAAATTCAAGTTAATTAATGATACTGATTCGAAATACAATCAAAATTGGGCAGAACTTATAGATTTAATGGATGAAGGATATCCAATTACATTTTTAAAGGCGACCATGAACAGTGATTTAGTTGATTTCTTGAGAGGAAAGTACTTAAATGCCAAAGATTGATATTTTTTATGAAGTAGCTGATAAGAGTAATTATTATCTTGGAATGATTTCACAAGTAAATCGTTCCTATGCAACAATTCAAATTGAGAACTTATCTTTATTCTCATATAGGAAGTTAAGGAAAGATATACTTTCACCTAATACGATTAATTACTATGTTTTAATTGATTCAAGCAATGGTTTATTCTTCGGAGAAATATTTCAATCTAAGGTACCGAATTCAGATAGTGTTCATGAGATGTTGACAAATGGTCAGCAGGAAAAAATATTTCCCGACATAAGTATTGATGTATTGGGATATATACCACTTGGTGAAAAGTATTTTAAATTAAATGGAACTAAGACAGTTGGTATCACTGATAAGGTTTATATCGCAAATGAAAATGCTGTGGAGCTTTTTATTCAATCAATAGAGGTCGATCCTGGTATTGAAAAACAGTTGTCATCTTTTGCTAATCTTGCTTTTGGTCCACAGGATTACTCTGTTAAATTACAGCCTAAAACATTATTTAATAGACACTTAATGACTGTTGGTACTACAAATAGTGGAAAATCTACATCAGCTTTGAGTATATTGGATAAACTAATCAATGATGGTATAAGGACTTTAATAATAGATCCAACAGGGGAGTATTCAGACTCATTTACAGCCGATGAAGTAGATAAATACGTACTTGGAAAAACTGCTTTTTTACCTTTATCACAAATGTCAATCAATCAATGGTCAATTCTATTTGAAACAAATGATGGAACACAACCAGCAGTATTGGCTGAAGCTATACGTTCTTTGCGTTTTCAATATAAAAATAATAATGATGGAATATATCATAAAGTAGGAAAATCTGTTAGTGCTGTAGAAGTAGAGCTTTCAAGTCTGACGGATGAAGATAAGAATTTTAATATTAATCTTTTATCTGCACAAATAGCCGTTGAAACGACTAAACAGAATAAAAAGGGAGAATTTGAGGCGGATTTATTCAACTTCAATGTGAACCAGTACCTCATTCAAAAGGTCAATTATAAGTTAAATAACACATCGCTTGTAAATTTTTTTACTTCAGATGGTCAAAGTTTAATTGATATTATCAATAGATTTTCAGCTGGAGAAACTAACAAATCATTATATATAGATGTTTCTCAGATTGGAACAACTGATGGAATTGGAGGAATGATTATTGACATCGTTTCAAATCATTTAGTAAATTTAAGTTCATCATTAATAAAACCGTTTGTTATGTTTATTGATGAAGTTCATAGATATACAAAAGGTATTAATAATAAGGGCTTTACATTTTACACGGGATTAAATAGTATTGCTCGCGAGGGTAGAAAGAAAGGTATATTTCTATTTTTGACAACTCAGAATCCAAATGATGTTGATAAAATATTGTTAGGGCAAGTTGGCACTTTATTAGTTCATAGGCTAACTTCTCCAGATGAAATAAAAGCTATTCAAAACCATCTTATGGAGAATCAAATTAATCAAATTAAAAAGTTAAATACCGGTGAAGCAGTCCTGACTAGTATTAATTTACTTAAAAATTTATATATAAAAGTTGAAAGGTGCAATCGTCCTCATCATAATGATACACCTAGTCTTGGAGAGCGGGTTAAATCCAATAAATAACTATATGTCTTTTATACAGTAATCTCATACAAAACAATCCATGTAATAAGAGTCTCGGTTGAATTAGACTATTTTCTAAAACTTTGATACAAACAAATACCTACTGAAGTATAGCGCTTCAGTAGGTATTTGTTTGTACATAAAACATTTATTATATTTAAAATCTGACATAGGGGGCAATGTGCTCCAAGCTGTTTTTTAAGTTCACCTTTTTATGGCATACTACTATTATATATTAAAAAATGAAAGAGCCATCAGAGTCATCGTTCAGATGGCTCTTTTTTTTTGCCCAAAAAAGGAGAGTAGTATAATGCGAAATAAACAAATCATTTGTCCAATATATGTAAAAATATTAGGTAAGTATTTGAAAGAGGAAATGAAAAACAAGGGATTGAAACAAGATGAAATAGGTCTAACATGTGGTCAGGATGATATTAAAATGATCAGTAGTACTACGATTAGAGAAATTTTAAAAGGGAATCGAAATATGACTAGTGAAGTAGCAGATGCATTTCAAGAAAGCTTGGGAATTAATATACCTAAAAATCTTTTTTTCCCAAACGAAGAGTTTTGTACAAGACTTATTTCAGAAATTTTAGAAGCTGTAAAAACAGATTCACATTTTGAAAATTCATTGCTCCGACTACAACTACTTAAATTTTTGAACAGGAGATATGGAAATAATGAAGTTAAATTTGAAAATTTTGAAAAACATATTATTGACAAATTTATCGTAAGTTTGTTAGATCTTTTTCCAACGTTTCCAGTTGAAGAAACATCCTATGAAATTTCAGAGAAAATCTGCGACTGGCTTAGTGAATTAGCTTGTTTATTATCACAATAATGTTTTTTAAACCGTCAAAAAATTTGACGGTCTATCAATAATCTCTTTGATAAACTGTAGTTATCTTAGCTAAGAAAAAATAAAGGAGGTACGTTTATGCGTACAAATAATCGTAAAAATGGCTACTCAGCTAACACAGCTAAACAATATGTTGATCAGAAACAACCAATTCATTGTCTAAGTACTGAATTCGAAGCGCAAATCAAATTTGAAGACGGTCAACCAACTGGAGAGATTATTGGACACAAAGCATGGTTTACTCAAAAAGGGCTACCACCGTTTCAAGTAAAATTTGAATCTGAAGTTGCACTTCCGTCTTATTTAGCAATGGTTGATTTTGACAATCTTGAAGCTTGCGAAGTTGGTTACAATGTTTATTTTCGAGCTAATAATCTTAAAGAGGTTAAATAATGAATGATAAAGAGCTCGCTCAATACTTGCTCCAAGCCCTAAATATGGGGCTTGGCAGTATTATGCAGGGAGAAAGTAGTTACACGAACAGTTTTTCAACGAGGATTTTGCAAGATGGTTTTCTATTTATCCCACGATTGCCAGCTGGGTACATCATTGATGATGATCTCTATCAGAAGATTTTTCTGATTGCTAACGCTGCGCTTTATCCACGATATACAGTACTTAAACAAAATTCTGCTTATTTCCTTGCTCTTGAAACAGATGATATTCATGTTCAACGAGGGTTGTTCTTCCCTTGGAAGCAAGGGATTTCCAAACGGCTTTTAATTTCAGATTTAGATCAGTTTGTTTTGAAACAAGAAAAAAATATTATCCCGATTATGAAGAATCTCACTCTTGATTTTAACAAAGTAACTTCGATGGCTATTGCAGGAAACAGCGGATCTGGTAAATCGTATGCTCTGACTTATTTTCTAAGTTTACTTAAAAACTTTTCGGACTTAATCATTGTCGATCCTAAATTTGACACCCCTTCACGCTGGGCACGCGAAAATAGTATTGCAGTCATTCATCCTCAACGCAATCGCTCTAAGTCAGACTTTGTGTCTGAAATTAATGAAAACCTTAGTTCGTGTTTGAATCTTATTCAAAAACGACAAGAAGCACTATACGATAATCCTGATGAGAAATTTAAGCATTTAACTATTGTCATAGATGAAGTTTTGGCATTATCCGAAGGTGTGAATAAAACAATAAAAGAATCCTTCTTTTCACTCTTATCCCAGATTGCTCTTCTTGGGCGAGCGACTAGAGTTCATCTTCTGTTAGTTAGTCAGCGTTTCGATCATAACACAATACCGGTTTCCGTTCGCGAACAGCTGAATGTGCTTATTCAAATTGGTAATATCAACAAGAAGACAACTCAATTTCTGTTTCCAGATTTGGATCCAGAAGGGATTGTGATTCCTATTGGCAAAGGTACAGGTTTAATTCAAATCATTGACAATGAACATCCCTACCAAGTGCTTCCGTTGCTCTGTCCGACTTATTATACAAAGAAAGGTATTTTGTAATGGAGAAGACATTTTTTCAGAAGACATTCAATCTATCTAAATATCTTTTAGTTTTTGTAATTTTTAATGCTATCTTGAGTATCACTTCTCGTCTTTTAATAATTTTGTTTGATAATGAAGTTTTTTCAAGAAAAATTATCATAATCCAAAATAAATTGTATCTGATTTCTATGATATTTCTATTAGTTGCTATTATGTTGTTTATCCTTCTTACAATTTTATTAACAATTGAGCTGACGGATAGATATAAAACAGACAAAATACCCAACTATTTTGAATCAGTGAAACAAACTATAAGACTACGTTATTTTTTAATACAACACGAGACTATCTCTAGTGTAAATAGTCTCCAAAGAAATCCAATTACACAAGATTTTAACAAATCTGTTTCTGACAGTATTGTTGATGTGAGAAATGAAAATGTAGTAGTTGTTCTAAAGTATCCTACTTCTCAACAATCACAACAAATTTTTAGAAACATGGAATCACATGTTAAGGAAGAAATCTCGAATTACAATCCTAAATTTTATTTTTCATCTCCAGAGAGAATTGGAAATAGACTGTTTTACAAAGGTTCAAAAAGATAGTGAAAATAGAGTGTTTGACTCACATCGTGAAAGTCAAACACACTCTATTTTCTTAAACAATTTACATTCAATGGGGCTACTACGACCCCCATTGAATCAATAATCAATAATCAAAAGTTTTAGGCATTACACTGAAATTTTTACAAATTTTTTAAAAAATGAATTAGGCAGAGGTAAAAATGATGTTAAATTTCAAGCAACAAGCAATCAAATGTTTATTATTGTTAAACAAAGGAAGTCCACATATACCGAAAATCATCTATCGAAAATTTTTAAATTAGTAATTTAAGAGGTAAAAAATCATGGTGAAAAATCGACGTTCAAATAAATGGACGTTCATAATGTATCGAGATAGTGCTCCAACAGATTATTTAGATATTCTTGATGGGACGCAAATTCCTTACGTGCTAAGTCCTTGGCATGATAAAGATGTTAACAAAGAAACAGGAGAACTGAAAAAACCTCACAAACATGGTGTTTTATTCTTTGATTCTCTAAAAAGTTATTCACAAGTTTCTGAATTGTTGACTGAAAAACTACATACTCCTCAACATGTCGAAATTGTCATGTCTGCTTCAGGATTGTATAATTACTTCACTCACGCTGAGAATCCAGAGAAAACTAAGTATGATCCAAATGATATTGAGTCGGGTTGTGGATTTGATCGCAAAAAATTTCTACTTGAAAATGATTATGAGTCTCTATTAGCCTACGCCCTTGATATTATTGATACAATGGGATTCACTGAATTTGGCAGTTTAGTAAGTTATGCTCGTAAAAATGACCCTGATCTGCTTCGTCTGATTATACAAAAAACTTACTTTTTCTCGAGACTTCTTGATTCTATGAGATATAGCAAGAGAGAAGAACAATTTAAAGATCTGGAAAAAAGTAAGTTGCTCATGCAACCTAAAAAAAATAATAAAAAAAGAGATGGAGATCTGGATCGATGACTTCTAGTGAATTAACGAAATTAATTCAGATTGAGAGATTATTAATTTCTTTGACAACGTTGGCTCAGAGTCATAATTATGAAAATAAGCATTACAATATTCTCACTCAAAAAGATTTACTTTCGCTTTTTAAGATTTCCCCAAACACTTTAAAATCTTGGGAAAATACAGGACTCAAAAGACTTGAGCCACCCATTGAAGGAACTCGAACAGTCTATTATAAGATGAATGATGTAATAGATTATTTGACTCCATAATATTTAAAATGTGCTAAAATAGTAATATCACATAGAATAATGTGAGGTTGTTATTTTAGCCTTTTATATATCCGAACGTGAAAGGCTACTATGCAGAAAGAAACTATCATTCACAACAATCGAAAAGTCATTAAAAGTATCAAGAATAATGGAACTATTAGCTATACGCAACGTGGTGTGTATATTGGTGTAGATGTTAAGACTGGAAAAAAAATTACATCATCTATAACTGCTAAAACTCTAAAAAGTCTGGATAGGAAAATCATTCAAGCTCGGATTGATTTTGAAGCGAAGGGATCAACTCTAAAAGAGACCTTGTCGATTAATAACTTCGAGGAATTAGCAGAAGCGTGGTTTGTCAGTTTTGTAACTTGGGTGACTTCTCAGAATACGATCAACCGAGTTCGAAGCTATCTTGATACCTATCTTATCCCTAAGTTTGGAGAATATAAGCCTGAAGAGATAAAATCTGCTGATATTCAGATTTGGGTTAACGAGCTAGCTCTACAATCTAAAAAGTCTGTTGAATCGGGTGTTAAAAAATCCAAAAAGGGACACGCCAAAGATTTCGGTGCAGTTATCTATAAGCTTAGTGATATTTTCGATTATGGGATTACGAATTTCGAACTTTCTCATAATCCAGCTAGGACAGTAAAAATCCCTCCAAAACCGAAGGTGGTAAAGGAGAGAATCATGGTATTGCATGGAGATGACTTGGCTATTTGGCTGAACTATCTTGATACTCTTCCTGATACTCGAGCAAATCGAAGATTTAAGGTTATATGCGATACACTATTAGCTTCTGCACTTCGAATCAACGAGCTTCTAGCTTTGACGATCAATGATTTAGATTTTGATGCTAATGAAATTATCGTCAATAAAACGCTAATGTGGAAAGCTGGAAATAAGAAACTTGGGATTAAGGGCGAGATTGTTTGTAAGAACAGTGCCAAAACGGATGCTGGTAACAGAAGAGTTGCAGTCCCGAGACAAGTCTTAGATGACTTGAAAGCTTTTCATGCTGAGATGAGTGATTATTTTGTGAGTCACGATTTACCAACTGTAGACTTAATTTTCCCTACAATTTACGGGAACTATATGTGTGACAGAAATGAACGTGCAACGCTTAAAAAGCGTTTAACCGAGTTAGGACTACCAAACTATGGTTTTCACCTTTTCCGCCATACACATGCTTCTTTAATGCTGAATGCTGGTGCAAACTGGAAAGAGCTCCAGATAAGAATGGGCCATAAGTCGATTAAAACGACAATGGATACTTATGCTGAATTGGCACCGAAAAAGAAGGCAGAAGCAGTTGAAATCTATCTCAAAGAAATTGCAAAATTGACAGCATAGCAAAATGACTACATTTATGACTACATTTTCTAAAGAACAATCTAAAAACGTTGATATGACGGCGTTTAAAGAGTGCTAAAATACCATTAACAACCTTTACTGAAGTTAAATAATTGCGTTTAAAAAGTCGTTGAAAATCAATTTCAACGACTTTTTTCTTTTTGCCAAATGCGAACTATTGCACTAAAAACCAACCGAATCACTACCTTTTTCACTACTTTTTTTGAAATAAAAATAAAGATTCGGACAATTAAAAGCAAGAGAAACTTCACGATAAGGTTTCTCTTTTTCCTATGTATACTCCGACATCTATTTATTCTTATCATTGTGTTATAATAGAGTGAATTATATATTCACGCAATAGTGCTTTAAAAATTCCATCAAAAAGTTCCAATTAAATCTGCCTGTTTTATCTTTCACAATTAAAAGTCCTACAAGCTTTTAAATCGAATTTTGATGGAAAATATTCGCGTGATTTTCGCGTGATTTTCGCACGACGGTTTAAGATGACATCTTATAAAGACTATGAAATCAAGGATTAGTAGTTATCTATCAAATTTATTTTTTCGCGTGATAATCGTAAAAAACTTTAAGAAATATTGTATTTTAGGAAAGGGAAAAAATGAACTTAATTTTTGAAGGGGTTGATTTAGAATACAAAAAAGCTGAAAATAGTCTACCAAAATCTTTCTGGGAAACCTACTCAGCATTTGCAAATACCAATGGCGGAAAAATAATTCTCGGAATAGATGAAAAAAATATCGACCCCTACCAAGGAGTCAATAATCCTCAAAAAATACGAAACAATTTATTTGCTTTGGTTGCAAACAAACAAAAAGTTAGTTGTAATCTACTTACTGATAATGACATTGAATACATTGACATTCCAAACAAAGATAAACAACTCATAGTAGTCACTGTAAGAGAAGCCAACCCTGACCAAAAACCTGTTCATCTAAAAAATGATTATCGTGAATCATATAAAAGATTAGGTGAAGGTGATGTTCGACTTGACAAAGAAGAGCTCAAGTATCTGATGACGAGTTCTCATGATGATATTGATAGTGAGTTACTTAATAATTTTGATGAAAACGACCTAAATTTAGATACAATAGAACATTACAAAAAGTTATTAATTGAACTTACTGGAAACACAAAATATAATAGCATTTCTTTGAGAGATTTTCTAATCGAAATTGGTGTATTTAAAAAAGATAGAACAAATAATACATATAAATTAACCGCAGGAGGACTGATATTCTTTGGAAAGTATAACTCTATCATTTCTCGTTATCCAAAATTTCAACTAGACTATTTTGAAAAAGATACCTCTCTTTCAACTAGGTGGAACGATAGAATTTCAACAGGTGATATGATGTACCCTGATTTAAACATGTTCGACTTTTTCAATTTAGCATATAAGAAATTAACTACTACAACAAATGATAGATTTGAGTTTAATAACGAATCTGCTCATCGTTTACCATTCAAGAAAGACCTATCTGAATCTATACGTGAAGCTTTAGTAAATTGCTTAATGCATGCTTACTATGATTTTGATTCTCCTATAGTTATTACGGCTTATCAAGACTTCTATGAATTTAAAAATCCAGGTAAGATGAAAATTTCTATTCCTGAATTTATACATGGCGGAACTTCCAAAACGCGAAACAGTACAATCTCTTCATTATTCCGTAGAATTGGGATGTCAGAAAAAGCTGGGTCAGGCGGACCGAAAATTTTTGATATTTCCGAAAAATATAAACTAAAAATTCCTGAAGTAAGCACTACCTTTGATAGTACTGTTGTTACAATCTGGAAAGTAGATTTATTATCTTCTTATTCAGACATATCAGATAATGAAAAGATAATACTTGAATATATCATAAAAAATGGTAGCATTACTAAAAATGATGTCCTCGAAAATTCTTTAATGACCGAATATAAATTTAGAGAAAACCTGAAATCTCTACAAAATAAAAAGTATATTGAGATAGAAGGTAAGGGACGCTCTACAAGATATGTTCTCCCCAAAAGTTCAACCGAACAATACCATATTATTAAACAACAAATCAAAAATCTTGGAGATTTCATGACTATGTATTAAACATTAAACCTGTTCAAAAACTAATGTTTATCCTTTATCTTACTTTTCCAAAATTTTCAGAATCTAAAATGCAGACTTAACAAGCCTGCATTTTTGGGCTCTATAATTTCTGTAGTGAGTAAAACTACCATAGGAAATATGGAATCCATAATAAGACCTCTTAAATAGATTTTGGGTATTTACCATGTCTACTTAAGAGGTCTCATATCAGAATGTGAATTAGAGTGTTTCTTTTGCTGTAAGTAATGGAAAATTACTCTCAATAGTATTTTAAAATAATCTTTTTATTCTTGAGGGTAACTAAACAAATTAGAAACGCAAAGATAAACAGGTTAAACTACCATCGATTTTCTTAAATTCGTCTGTATTAACGACTTTTACAGGGTAACCTAGATTTTTTATATGTTCTAATGTTTTTGGGTATCCAGCAGGAACTAACACTGTGCCATTTATATACAAACTATTAATTGCATATAATTCCTCTTTAGGAACTACAAATCTATTAAATTCTCTGAACTCGGGAACTTCATTCATTTTTGCACTAACCAACATATTGTTATTTTCTAGATAAATCACAAAATCTTTCAAATGCAAACCTTCTGTCACTGGTATTGTGGAAGAAGTGTAACCGAATTGAGAAACTATTTCACCAAATTGTTTAGCACCTTCTTTATTGGTACGATCAGATAAACCTACATAGAAATGTTTTCCTACAAGCATTACATCTCCACCTTCCATCGTTCCTGGGGATTCAATGTGAAAGATTTGTTCGTCAGCGTAGAATTTCTTTATAGCAGGTTCAATTTCAAATTTTTCACCGTTCCTCGATTCTCTTGGGGAATTAGTAATAATTGCACATTCTTTCATTACTACTGCTGGATCTTCAACAAAACATGAATCTGGGTATTCCTCTAAAGCTTCAAGAACCAGTGCTTTTACTCCTAAACTTTCAATTGCATCAACATATTCTTGGTGCTGACTAATTGCTTTTTCATATATAGGCTTATCGTCACTGAACATTCCTGTACTAATTCCTTCAAGCATTGCTTTACATGGTTTTCTAGCAATAATATTCTCATATTTTATCATATTACTTCCTCCAGCAATCATATTCTTCTAAATATATTCTTTTTCAACATACTCAGATTGGCTTAACATCAATAGATTTTCATACATTACATGGAAACTAACAATATCTCCTAATTCGTAACAATGTTCGCTTTCAGTAATATCTAATATCGTATGGTCGCTACTACCACCAATTACTTCAATGTTTGAGTCTAATGGCCGAAGATGTAAACAATCTCCTAAATCTTGCCTTCCAACCGCTATCAGAGCTCTGCGACGAATACCTTTGTCTTCATATTCCTTCTTGTTTCCAAATGCATCAACTGCAATTGTACCAATTGGATGACTTGGTTTGTTTTTCAATTCAACAATTTCCGCCTGTAGCGTAAATGCTTCATCTTCATCAGGAAATACCTTATAATCAAAGCAATCATCCAAATCACTAATATACAACGCATCCCCAACTCTTAGCTGCGTGATACCCTCTGGCATAGATCCCTTTGCAACTAAAGGTAAACTAGTTGAAGCACCCCCAGAAACAACCTCAATCCTACGTCCAATTGCTTTACTAACTTTTTCAGCCTTTGAAATCAGTTCCATCATTTTTTCTGGGGTAGGCATAATTGAGCCATAACACCCTAGATTTGTTCCAACGCCTAATAAATGTAAGTTTTTTAATTCTTGTTCAACAGTACGTGTTGTATTCAGCAATTCCTCTTCGTCAAAAATTCCCTCACGCAAATCACCACATTCAGTCATAATAATCACATTATGAATTTTATTTTGCTCTGAAGCAGCCCGGTTTAATTCTTTTAAAATCTCTAACGAAGAATTCAAGCTAATATCTGCACAAGAAACTAATTCATCAACTTCACTAAGCATTGGTATACGTAAGTCGTAAGTAAGAATATTTGGATTAATCTCTTTTACTCTTTTCAATTGAGATAGTCGCGAAGAAGCCAACGTTTTAAAACCTGCATCTATTAATGTCTTAATAATTTCTTCAAGTCCGTTAATTCCTTTTATTACACCAACAACCTCAATTCCAATATCATTACACATGTCTAATACATTTTTGGCATTATGTTTTAACTTTTTCTTATCAATAACAAACTTTGGATAACCCACGTTGTTCACCTCAAATCTATTATTATTATTTTTTACATGGTAGATAAATCAATTGTACCGTTAAAAATCAGGACTAGACTGACAATTGCCAAGGCTACTATTACTAGGGCAATAATTTTTTCGATATTAGTGAGGAATTTCTTATTATTTTCTTTACGAGCCAAATAGTAAACAATCATACAAGGGGCGAAAAGAAGTGCTGTAATAATAATATACTTCCAGCCTGTTGAATACATCAAATATCCCATTGCAATAGTTGAAATACAACCAAGCAAAGCATTCAATTTAAAACCGTTATCAAACCTGATTGATTTTTTAATCATAGTCAAACTAACTGTGAAATATGGAACCAACATTGTACTTGAAGCAAATAAAGCCATAACATTATAAATTGATTCATTGATTATAATGGTAATGAAAAATGCTTGTTGAATAATTGTGGATACCAGTAATGAATTTGTTGGTTGCCCAACAGTATTTTCAACACCAAAGAATTTAGGGACAATTTCATGCTTCGCTGCAACATCTAAAATTTCACCAGCAAATAAACAACATCCGAACCAACATCCCATTGCTGAAAGTGCAATACCTAGGTTCATTAGAATTGCTCCCCATTTGCCTACGACTGCCTCTAATATGCCACCTAATGCAGGTACTTCCATTTTTGAAACTTGCACTTGTGAAAGTACTCCAAAGGTTAAGAAGGTCAGCAAGAGATACGTCACTGCAATTACAATATAAGAAATCACAATTGCTTTTGATGCATCTGATTTCGATTTCGCACGTGCAGAATAGATTAATGCCCCTTCAATACCAACATACACCCAAATAGTTGAACTCATAGCTGTTCCAATTTGACCATTTATAGATGAAGGTAAATCATTTGAAGCAAAAGCGTTTTCCCACAGTCCAGAGTTAAATACATCTACCTTAAATGCCATCAATAAAGCTATAATAAATACTACAATTGGAATCATTTTTGCAAACCAAATAACAGTATTAACTAATGAAGCGTTTCTCGCTCCTGACGCACATATATAGTAGAAGACCCATAAAATAACTGATAACAGAATTAAAGAAGGGATATTATTTCCCCCACGAAACATTGGAATAAAATATCCAAGAGAACTTACCGAAAGTACTCCTAATGAAATATTACCTACAACAATAGATAGCCAATATCCTACACAAGATAAAAATCCAATAAACTTTCCAAATCCTTGTTCTGGAAAACTAAAAATTCCTGCGTCTAAATCTGGATAGTGATCTTGTAGATATTTCAAACAGTAAACGAAAACAGCAAAGGCAATACTTGCAAATACTAGTGCAATTAAAGCAGGGCCTGGAGCTACAGATTTTGCTAAATCACGTGGTAAATTAAAAACCCCTGCACCTATTACCGTAGTAACTGTTAAAGCAACTAAGCCGAGTAGACTAACATTTTGTTGGACAGTATTTTTCTCAGTCATATAACTATCCTCCCCAT
Organism: Streptococcus sp. 27098_8_12; assembly: GCF_041432115.1. NCBI lineage: Bacteria > Bacillati > Bacillota > Bacilli > Lactobacillales > Streptococcaceae > Streptococcus > Streptococcus sp. 27098_8_12. The sequence goes on along the minus strand of NZ_JAPVZA010000015.1, from coordinate 1,262 downwards.
AAAAATTAAATTATTTTTTAAATATGATGGGAAAAAGAAAATCTTTATCCCATCATATATATTGTTTTATTAAAAACGTAATGAAAGACAGCTCAAACCACCATCAATTTTACGATATTCAGAGGTATCGACAACAAGAACATCATATCCTAAATGTTCAACGGCAGATTGAACCTTAGGATATCCGGCTGGAACAATAACAGTTCCATTAACCCATATACAGTTTGCGGCATATGCTTCATCAGAATCAACAACTATCTTATTAAATGATTCAAATAAAGGATTATCAACAAATTCACCAGCAACCAATAAATTATTATCCTCTAAATAATTGACTCCTGTCTTAAGATGCAATACTTCTTCCAACGGGACTTGAATGACCGTTTTACCATATCCCTCTAATATTTCTTTCATCTGTGCAAAACCTTCATCATTTGTACGGGCTGATTTCCCAACATAGAAGGTATCGCCAACCATCATAATATCGCCAGGTTCAACCATTCCTGGAGCTTTAATTTCATGAACATTTGAATAAAAACTAGATAGCAGTTTACGGAAGTCTTCTAGTTGAGTCTCATTTCGACGAGTATCCGCACCTGGTCTGGAAATTATAGCACATTTATCTGTACAGAGTGCAGTATCTTCCATAAAACATGAATCTGGAAAATCGTCATTTGGTGGTAACACATTAATTTTGACTCCACATTTAGTTAAAGCTTCAACATAATGTTCATGCTGAACTAATGCACTTTCATAAACAGGTTTTCCAAGTTCTGGATTAGAAGTAATACCTTCACTAATTCCTCTTCCAGGAATACGAACAATTACATTCTTAAAGCGTTTCATAAATTACACCTCTCTAATATATCCTGTAAAGTCTGAGTGATACAACCGAAAACATGCCCCATTGTGTATGCGCTTACATTTTTGTAGAGGAAATAACAATGGGACATATAATGGACGCCATCTTTACTTTGAGCAACTATTGAAATACAATAAAACTAAGTTCATTGCACATCATTTTTCCTGTTTTACATGAAAATGTTAACAATATTGTTTCCGAGATTATTCCTTTCTAGTTAACAATTCATGTTCTATTTCTATTCTACCACTTAATTGTTGCATGTCAATATTAGCACTTTGAAACTAGTTTCAAAAACATATAATATCAAGTATTTTGGTATTTCAAAATAGAAAGTTGATATCGGTTGATATCTATATAGAAGTTAAATAATTGAGTAAACAAAAGCCTTTGAAATCAA